>JBIKQC010000458.1:0-4050 GCA_044349855.1 Saprospira sp. | reverse complement strand
GTCTCGTGAAAACAAGAGTTAATCAGTCCGTTTTCAGAACAATGGTCTTAAATAATTATTGTACAAAATGCTGCATTACTGGAATAGAAATTCCTGGTTTTCTGATTGCAAGCCATATTGTCCCATGGAGTATTAATGAAAAAGAAAGGCTTAATCCTAGAAATGGCATTTGCTTAAATGCTTTACATGATAAGGCATTTGACCAAGGGTTAATTACTATAACTCCTAACTTTGAAGTTAAACTATCAAGTAAACTTTTAGAGTCTAATATTTCATTGTTGGAATATTTTATTAAATATGATAAACAAAAAATATCAATCCCAACTAAATTCATCCCTTCTGAAGAATTCTTGGAATATCACAACAACAATATCTTCAGCCAATAAAAATGCCCTTATTAGAAGTTTTTAGTTTTTTGCATCTTTAGTATATCAAGGCAAAAAAAACCACAAAAAAATCCCCCACCGATTCCGATGGAGGATTAAATTATCATTCCCTTTCAGCTTTTATCTGTTAAAGCCGATAGAATCTCTTTTTGAGCTGCTTTCATCCTGTTCAATCAGGTGGAAGTCCTTCAAATCGGCAGCGCTGATGGTTTTAACCATATCGTGCGTGCGTTCACCCGGAAGGATATTGGCCAAGCGCAGATTTTGACGGCGCACCACCTCTTCCACGATCTTGCGGATAGTACGGGCATTGCCAAAATACTTGTGTTTGTGTGCCAGGAGTTTTTCGATCAGTTCTTTTACCAGTTTGGCAGCATCTTCATCCATATTCAGGTCATTGGCCTGGAACATATCTTCTGCAATTTCGAAGAGCTGCTGTGCATTGTAGTCGGTAAATTTCAGGGTGCGGTCAAAGCGTGACATCAGACCCGGATTGCTTTCCAGGAATTTGCGCATCTCTTCGGGATAACCCGCAACAATGACCATGAACTGACCGCGTTTGTCCTCCATGCGTTTCAGGAGCGTATCTACCGCTTCGCGGCCGAAGTCGCCCGTTCCGCCTTCCGTCAGGGCATAGGCCTCGTCGATGAAAAGACCGCCGCCCATTGCTGCCTCGATCATTTCATCCGTTTTGATGGCCGTCTGACCGGTATAGCCGGCTACCAGACCTTTGCGGTCTGTTTCCACCAGATGTCCGCGCTCCAGTACACCCAGTGCTTTGTAGATTTTCACCATGATGCGGGCCACAGTAGTTTTACCCGTACCCGGATTGCCCACAAATACCGTGTGCAGCGAGAATGCTTTTTTCACATCGCGGCCGATTTCGGTATAGTAACGCACCAGTTTGGCCATTTCATCCACATCGCGTTTGATCTCATCAAGACCCACGAGGCTGTGCAGCTCGTTGAGTGCCTCGTTGTACAGCGGCATGTCGATCGGAATGTGTACATTGGCTTTGTTGGTGATGCCGAATGCTTTTTCGACATCTTCCAAAACAACAACAGATAGTGCATCGCTATCCAGTTTACCCATTTCATCGGGACCCATTTTCATGAGGCGCAGCGCCATATTCTGTTTGCACTCTTCTATCACACCATTAATAAAGCGTCCGTTGCCGAAATGATCATCACGGTTGCGGTATGATTCATAAATTTTTCTGCTCAACAGTTCCCAAGCCTCTTCATTCAGCTTCACATCGCGTTTGTCCGAAGAATATTTGGCAATTTCCATCAATTCATCCGGCGTATAGTCGGGGAAGTTGATAATACTTTGTATACGGGATTTCATACCCGGATTTTTGCCAATGAAGGAAGACATTTCTTTGGGGTAACCCGCAAAAACGATGGCGATATCGCCTTTTCCGTCAGACATTTCTTTGATAAACACTTCAATTGCTTCTTTACCGAAGTCCTTGCCGTCATCGCCACGGTCGGAGAGCGCATAGGCCTCATCCACAAAGAGGATGCCGCCACGTGCTTTTTCGATGGCTTTCTGCACCTTTGGCGCAGTCTGACCGATGTATTCGCCGACGAGGTCGACACGGCCTACTTCGTGCACATGTCCTTTGGACAAAAGTCCCAAGCTGTGGTAAATCTGACCGAGCAGTTTGGCTACGGTAGTTTTACCGGTACCCGGATTGCCCATGAAAACAGTATGCAGATTGAAATCGGTATTCTCTTTGAATCCTTTATCCTTACGTATTTGGATAAATTTGAGATAGGTGGCCAATTCATCGATCTGATCTTTAACAGAACCCAATCCGATAAGTGCTTTCAGTTCGGCAGTAGCCTCTTCGTAGGTCAGGGCTTTTTCCTCAACAACTTCGCCGTTGGCGCTGGTGGTAACTCCTGTAGTCGTGCGGCCTTTGGCGCTGAAGCTCATATCGCCCAGCTGCTCCTCATCTTCCGGACCCACTGCAAAGGGAACAACCCCGATGAGCTGATCCATGAAGATAATTTCCAGGGTATATTTGTCTTCGAACCAGTATCCGCCGTTGTTGGCACCGTATCCGGTGTCGAAGGTCAGTGTTTTTTTCTTATCTTTTATTTCGGAGAAATACTCCATATAACCTTTGTGCTGACCGGCATCATTGTAGAAATTGTATTGAAATTCCAAAGGAAGCATATCGGCTTCTTTCAGAATATCCACAGTCATTTCAATATTGATATAGCGGGTTTTGGCCTGAGAAAAGGTTTTGAGGTATTTTCGGTCGGTCAGCGTAGCACCGTTTACGGCACTTTCAAAAAGGCGTACCTGTTTGATGGCCACATAAGGATTTTCAGATTCCGTTACCAATCCGCCGTTTGTAATAAAAAAGTTGGTCGTACTGATAAAGGTTTCACCGATATAGGCATCCCAGCTGTATTTGCCTGCTTTCCACCAGCCCGGATTAGGGGTTCCCCAACCTTCGCGCATGAAAAACATGTTATCTTCTTTCTTTACGGTGAATTTCTTTTTCAATTCACAGACGCTTTCTCCGCTGTCAACGTTCTTGCAAACGAGTTTCATGTCAATATCCCAATCGCGCTCATCGAAGAGTTTGTTGTAAATGGCGATTTCGGCATAAACGTAGCGGGACTCCTGCTCATCGTAGACGCGGCGGTATTTTTTTTCGTTTTCGTACAGATTTTCAACGGAGCCAAACACTTTAAGGTGCTTAAACTTGTAATTTCCTCCTAGGATATCCATAATTTTATTCCGGGTTGGTTGAATTAATGTCACAAAACGGACAGCGCCGATTTATGTATGTTTTTTGTTTTATGCTTTTTAATAATTGACTATCTAATTTTTATCACATTTTTGTTTTAAAAAAAAACTGTTAAAGTGATAAAACATTATGAACAATTTATCTAAATTATTATTCTTTTTACTTTAAGCAGCAATAAAATTACAAAATTTTGATAGGCTACGCAGATTTTTTTGTTCGAAAGTATTTTTTAATGCTATTTTAACAAGTCTGATGCGTTTTTTATATCTTTACCCAACCATTGACCTGCAATACAGCAGTGGAAAGGAAGCTGTACATCTATTGAAACTTCATATTTCAAACTGCATAACTGTCAATGAATTGCAAGTAATTTTCTGTCTTCCCTGTCTTTAATCTTTTTTTGATCTTACTGAGCGCTATTATATGAAACTGCAAACACCATTATCGGTAGGCGAATTTGCCAAAATGATAGAAGCCAAAATTATTGGCGATGCTGATGTACAGATTACCCATTTGAATGAGATTCATAAAGTATGTAAAGGCAGTCTTATTTTTGTTGATAACGAAAAATATTTCAGTCAGGCCATTTATTCCTCGGCCTCTGCCATTATTCTGAATAAGGCCATGGAATGTCCGCCAAATAAAGCTTTGCTTGTTGTTGACAATCCTTTTGAGGCTTATAACACGCTTGCATTGCATTTTATGCCCTACATTCCCATGAGGGCCGTTGTGAGTGAAACTGCAGTCATAGGCGAAGGTACAGTTATAGAGCCCGGCGCAGTTATCGGAAATCATGTAACTATCGGCAAAAACTGTCTCATCAGAGCCAATGCAGTGATCTGCGATTATACCCAAATTGGCAATCATGTGGAAATTTTTTCCAACTCAGTTATTGGC
>JBIKQC010000457.1:0-4058 GCA_044349855.1 Saprospira sp. | reverse complement strand
GAACTCGATGTTGATGCAGCAATTATCTTCTCGGATATTTTGGTGGTTCCTGAAGCGATGGGACTCACTTATGAAATGATCGAAGCGAGAGGTCCGGTCTTCCCAAAAGTTATTGAATGTCTCGCAGATATTGAAAATTTGATACCTGCTGCCGATGCAGCAGAAAATCTGCACTATGTCTACGATGCGGTGGCATTGACAAAAAAAGAATTAAACGGTAGAGTGCCTTTGTTGGGGTTCGCTGGAGCACCTTTTACAATAATGGCCTATATGGTGGAGGGAAAGGGCAGTAAGACATTTTCCAAGGCTAAACAGATGCTTTACCGCGAACCTGAAATGGCTCATAAACTGTTGAATGCCATAACAGAAACGACAATTGCCTATCTATTGAAAAAAGTAGCAGCCGGTGCAGATTTGATTCAGATATTTGATTCCTGGGCGGGCGTGCTTTCTGCAGATGATTTCCAAACATTCTCACTGCCTTACATTCAACGCATTGCCGCAGCATTGCAACCTTTGGTCCCCGTTACCATATTTGCTAAAGACGCCTTCCATTCACTGAATGAAATTGCAGCGTCAAGCTGTAATGTAGTAGGGTTGGGATGGACAGTGCCTGCAGCTTTAGCAAGAAAACATTTGGGCGCCAATCAGGTTATTCAGGGTAATCTCGATCCCTGTGTTTTGTACGCCGAAATGCCGAAGGTAAAAGAATTGACTCGCAAAATGCTGCATGAATTTGGCCCTCATCATATTGCCAACTTAGGTCATGGGGTTTACCCCGATACTCCGCTCGATGCTGTAAAATGCTTTGTAGATACAGTGAAAGATTTTAGGTATTAAATTTTAGTTATAATTTTTGCAGTTCAAATGTTTTAAGAATATTCCTTCTGTTCAAAACCTTTTTATGAAACTCGTATAAATGGCTTTAAGAAAGATTTTTTTTAGCAGTTTAGATTTTTTTTTACAACTTTTGCTGCCTAGTAATCATTTGTAGTATTATATTCGCCTCAGAATGAATCTGCCAAAAACTAGATTTGAGTTAAACATTTTTAAATCAACATTTTAACATAACACTGCTGTGAATTCAAAAAAGAGAGTAATCAAAGATTACGAATCACTGCCGGAAGATATTAAGAACCGCATCAAGATGACTTATCCTCGTGGATTTGCTCAGCATCTTGTGTACTACACCGACAGAAATGGCAAACGCGTTTCGGCGCTCCCTTTTGAAACGGATGATATTTATTATCTCGTTCGCATGACAGTTAGAGAAGCTGTTCAGATTATCGAAGACGATGAAGATTATGATAGCGAAGGCGTGCTTCGCGATGACTTCTCATTGGCAGGAACCGATGACGAAGAAATCTTCGAAAGCGTAAAGGAAGAAGAGGATACTTCTTTCAAAGAGGAACCTCAGAGTGCTTACGATGATATTGACGGTCAGGAAGATGACGATGACGAAGACGATGACGACGCTAAATCTGATACTAATGTTAGTGACGAAGATGATGATGACGAAGATGAATAATACCTATGTCAACTAAACCTTTTTCAAAAGTCTTTACTTTTGTAAAGTTGTTTAAATTAAGTCATACTATTCTTATAGTTCTTTCATTTGAGATAATCCTGATGAAAATATAAAGGCTGTTTCAAAAGCATTGTTTTTGAAATAGCCTTTTTTATTTTTAAGGGCTTTATTGGAACTGATTCCCGATTATTGCAGTTTGAATTGAAAAAATAAAAAATATGAACTTTATTATTTACGACCTCGAAGCCAGCTGCTGGCAAACGGAATCAGAGAGAATCGGTCGTACTCAGGAAATAATTGAAATCGGAGCTGTCAAAATAAATGAATACGGTAAGGTAGACAGTAATTTTGAAAGCTTTATTCGTCCTGTTATCCACCCCCAATTATCTGATTTTTGCACCAAGCTTACAAGTATTACCCAGATTGATGTCAATCGGGCTGATACTTTCCCGATTGTAGTAAAAGATTTTAAAGATTGGATAGGGGCCAACGATGATGAAGAATATCTGCTATGCTCCTGGGGTTTTTTCGACCAAAAAGTAATGTCCAAAAACTGCCTGCTGCATAAATTGGATGATGAATGGACAAAAGAACACATCAGCCTCAAGCACCAATACCCGCGTATAAAAGGAATAGGCCATGCAATAGGGCTCAAAAATGCTGTGGAGCGTGAAGGCTACGAATTTGAAGGCGCCCATCACAGGGGAATTGATGATGCAATCAACCTGGCTAAAATTTTCCTTAAATATCAGAATCAATGGCAATTCTAAATGGAAAATGAACTGAAGTTTGAAACAATTATCAACGGTATTTCAGACAAAGGTTATGGTATAGTTGATGATTTTATAGATCCGGAAATGTGCTCGGAGCTTAGAAAACGTTTGCTTGCCAATCTGAATAACGGATCTTTGAACAAGGCAGGAATAGGAAACGGTGTCAAACTTCAGAAAAATGTAGAAATTAGAGGAGATTCTATTCTTTGGATAGATACAGATACAAGCGATGTTTTTGAAAAAAAATATCTTGATCTGGTAGCCGATTTTATTCAGTATATGAACCGCACCTGCTTTACCGGACTAAGAAGTTCCGAAATACATTATGCTGTTTTTCCGCAAAATGCTTTTTATAAAAAACATGTCGACAGTTTTGCCAATGACAAAAGCAGGCAGTATTCCTTAATTGTCTATCTGAATGAGAATTGGACAGATGCTGATGGTGGTCAGCTCAAAATTTATCAGGATAGCGGAGATATTGAAATTACACCAATAGGAGGAAGGGCCATATGTTTTTCAAGCCACCTTATACCGCATGAAGTATTACCCGCAGTCCGTCTCCGACAGAGTCTAACGGGTTGGTTAAAAAAATAATAATTATGATCAAACAGCAAATTATACAGGCATTGGAAAAACAATACCGAGCCTTTGCCGATGAAATTGAAGTAATGAATGAAGCCGAGTTTCTGAATGCGCCAAAAGGAAAATGGAATGCCGGTCAGCATACCGATCACCTTTCCCGAAGTATTTTGCCGCTGGTTCTCGGACTGAGGCTGCCCAATTACCTGCCACGCTTCATTTTCGGAAAGGCCAACAGACCTTCAAAAACCTACGAGGATCTTGTTGCAAAATACAAAACAAGACTCAGTCTTGGTTCTAAAGCTGTTTTTCCATTTATTCCTTCCAATTTCAAATACAGATCCAAGCAAAGCTTATTGGAAAAGTTGAAATCTAATGTAGAAAAACTTTGTAAGATATTGGAAGCCTACAGTGAGCCTCAGCTTGATGAAATCGTATTCCCGCATCCGGTTCTCGAAAAGATAACATTGAGGGAAATGCTCTATTTTACGATATACCATGCTGAGCATCACCAAAAACTGGTGTTAAAAAATTTAGAAGATCATTAAAAAAAGTAGGGAAGTTGCATTCAACTTCCCTACTTTTTTTATATTTGATGACAATCTTTTTTTTTTAATCCTAGTAAAATAATCCCATGTCACAAAAACTGCATTATGCCCTTTTTAAAGCGGCTCCCAACACACAGCCCCCGTTTGCCCTCGAATTGGGATTTGATGCCAATAACCGCGTTGAAATTTCCGGCTGCGAACATATCCCTGACGCAGTTCAAAAAATGGAGGAATATGTTAAGGAAAAAGGTATCAGTTATGCTGATAATTTTACACTTGTCTACCCAATTTATATGCAGGCTATGAACACGGAACATGAATCAACCATGCATTCCATCGCCTGGCTCATTAAAGATGAAGCAGATAAAAAAAGTTGGAATTTCGATAGAATTGGCGGCTATACCGGAAAAACAGAAGATTCTTTTTGGTAACAGGATCTTTCAATATATAAATGAACTTTAATTGACTGGTAAACGCTTCATAATAAAACAATAACAATGGAAGCTTTTAACATACAATCAAAAAATAAGGAGCTAATTATCCGAATGGATACATCTGAAATTCCTACAGAAATATTACTCAAGGTTATAGAAAGACTTAGAGCTGAATACTTTACTCAAAAAGGAAATA
>JBIKQC010000456.1:0-4063 GCA_044349855.1 Saprospira sp. | reverse complement strand
TGTAATAATCTGAAGCACCTTGGAATGAAATTGTAAAAGGTCCGCGGGATTCAGTGCTGAAGGAAGTTCTGCCGTTTATGTCTGTGCTGATTTTCCAGATTTTACCGTTTTGGTCTTTCAATTCTATTTTTTCTGTTCTCGCGACTGCTTTACCGGCCTTGTCTATGAGCTGAATGTTGAGGGTCAAATTCTTATTGCTGCTTGTATTTACTATTTTACCATCGTAGGGAATCGGAATAAAATGTTTCTGATAGCTGCCGTTACCAACTTCAATATCTCCAAAGTTTGGAAGATCTGAAAGGTGAAGAGTATAAATACTATTGATAGGCAATAGTGCAGATGCCTCACCTTTTAAATCAGTATTAAGCTCAAAAACTTTTGTGCTATTTTTAGAATTTACCTTTATTAACATATTTGCCCAGGGCATATTATTGTCTGGTCTGTAAAGCCTGAAAGTGATAAGTGCTTCTTTATCATTAGGTTCAAGCTGTGCTTTGCAATTGATTGCAAAGTTGAGGAGTAGTAAAATTAAATATGAAATTTTTAACATACTAAAAGCTAGGGCTTGATCGTTATATATTTTGCTTGAAAATTTTAAAGTAATTTTTTAATCATGCAGAAATATCTAAAATGTTAACTTTGTCCAAAAAATAAGATTTCTCTTTGCGGATTTCACAAAAACTAATATTATTGAGTTGCCAAAGACAAAAATATGACTTAAAACTACTAATAAAAAACCTTTGGGTAACAATAAAAAAAATCAGGTAATCAATAAATATTCACCCTCATTCAATGATAAAACTATTTTTAGCTATAATATTTACAGGCGCTGCTTACTTTCAAATCTCTGCCCAAAATAATTCATTAGCAAGTTTAAAAAAGACAGCCTCAATAAATTGGGAAAATTTTGAATTGGAAACGAATAATGTTGAAACTGATTGGACTTTCCACGCTGATTATGAAAATAAAGTTCTATATATAGATTTTGAAAGTCTTGGTGGTAAAATGAGCAGACTTTACCTTAAAAATGCTGATGAAGAAGTTATTATTATGGATGATCATCTGCATGACCTTCCACCCAATACCATTTATGAATTAAGCCTCTCGAAATTGGAGATAGGTACTTATTCTGTAGAATTATATACCTACAAAACAGTCATAAAAGAAGAAATAATCATTCAGTAATTTCTTCATTTGTAATAATTTCCCCCTTAAGTGAAAAGTCATAAGTTTTGCCCTTCAAAACCATTTCAAATGTGAAAAGTAGGGTGGAGCGATCCTCAATCACGACTAAAACAGGTGATTATTGTAAAGCCCAAGCAACTGAAACTGTATTTTGTAAAACTGATTGGGAATTAGAACGATTTTATTTTTAAGATCATTATAATATTTTCAGTAAAAAATAGCTGCTCAATGATTTCCGTTTATGGTGATCTTAAAAAGCTTTCCGGTGTTATTTGGATCAATTTTTTACATCAGCTGCAGAGTGGTTAATATTGCTGAAATACAGCTCAGAATCTGTATCAATTTTCTAGTTCATTTTTGCTTCAGAATGATCAAAATTTCTATTAAGCTCCAATTTCAATACCATATTTTTGCAATAGACCCGGCAGGCCTGCTGTGCTGAATTTTGCACCTTTTATGCGGTTTTTTTCCGGATCAATACAGTAATTCACTGCTGTTCTGAAATCGGCCTTTTCAAGATTTGAATTATCAAACACCGCACGGTGCAATACGCAGTTGTCAAAAACTGCTCCGCTCAGGTCACAAGCAGTAAAATCAGCTTCCTGAAGTTCAGAATTCTTAAAAACTGTTTTTTTGATTTTGCAGCTGCTGAAATTGCTGAAATTCAATTGGCAGCGATCAAACTTAAAGGATAGACCTATGTCGTTGCACTGGTCGAATTGTAGTCCCATTAATTTGCAGTCCAGAAATGTGCAGTCGCGAAAAGCAGTCCTGCGGAGCTTGGCCATACTTAGGTTGCAATCCTCGAATCGGCAGTCGGTAAAAATACGCTCATCGAAAATTGCATCTGAAAAATCGCAGTGCTTAAAACAGCAATTATCATACTCGCCCGTCTCCAAAGGATGTTCACGGGCAATTATTCTTTCGAAATTTTTATCCTCAGCTATTATTTTTGCCATTATGGGTTGATAAGTTTGGAATTGAATACAATAATAGATAATCCTTCGGATTTTTGCAAAAAGATGTCAGATATCTACATCT
This sequence comes from Saprospira sp., assembly GCA_044349855.1. Lineage (GTDB taxonomy): Bacteria > Bacteroidota > Bacteroidia > Chitinophagales > Saprospiraceae > Saprospira. Next base: position 1,837 of record JBIKQC010000456.1, on the reverse strand, counting down.
ATCTTATCACCACTATTTCTCAATATGAAACAAAAAACCTACATCCCTTTTTCAAAAATTGATGACCGTAAAAATGTCATTATTGTAGAGGGGAGGCACAATTAGCGGGTTATTGAGTCTTTCGGCTTTGCCGAAAAAAAGCCCCTCTTTTCAGATGAGCTTTGCTCATTGCAAAGAGAGGGGTTTGGGGTGAGTCGAAACGCTCTTTGGTGTTTAGACTCACCCCTCCCTGCGGGTTTCCCCTCTCTCTAAAAAGAGGGGAGGCACAATTAGCGGGTTAGTGAGTCTTTAGGCTTTGCCGAAAAAAAGCCCCTCTTTTCAGATGAGCTTTGCTCATTGCAAAGAGAGGGGATGAGTCGAAACTCCACTTTCGTCTGACTCATCCCCTCTCGTCACAAATGACGAGACTCTTCAAAAAGAAGGGGCTTTTCTCGGCAAAGCCGAGTTCCACAAATATGGGTATCTCAATAATCTCAGGAAGAGTCATCATTTTTTTTCATTGTGCCAATTTCAAAAGAAAAATGCGAAACAAAATAAATTAACAGCTATTTGCCAAAGATAATTTTTCGGTTGATCTATAATTCTACTATAAATCATTATTGAAATTCATTTTTTTTGCAGACATTTGAGCCACTTTTCATAAAAATCTCATTTTTAGATTATAAAGGCATAGATCATGAACTTACAAAATGTAGAATCACAATTTGAGGAGCATCTAAGTGCTTGGCGCGAAGATGAAAAAACTGCCCTTGAACTTCAAAAGCTAGTGGGAGAGCTTCGTTTCGACCGCTCCATTGAAATTATTATTTTCCGTCGCGATATTCACGATAGCCGTCCGAGTGAAGTGCTTAATGATCACCTTTTTGCGACAAACTATGTTAATAAACCAATTTCAGTACAGATGAGTCTTGCCATCACACAGGCAATTTCGAGACTTGATCTTGCCCCGGCACGTATAGATATTGGTTCACTTGCTACCAAATGGCTGAACAATGACAATCGTCAGGACATTGATGCTTTTGTCGCCAATGAATTGAAAAATTTTATCGGTGCTGAAGCAAAAGCAGCAAAAGTGACCACGCCAAAAGATGTAGTTATTTACGGTTTTGGCCGTATTGGCCGCCTTGCAGTGCGTATTTTGACAGAACTCATGGGCCGTGGTGAACAGCTTCGCCTTCGCGCCATCGTTATCCGTCCGCGCAAAGCCGGTGAAGACCATGAAGAAGAATTGGCAAAACGTGCCTCTCTGCTCCGCAAAGACTCTATTCACGGTAAACTTCGCGGAATTGTTGAGATCGTTCCTGAGGACAATCAACTCATCATCAACAGCTGTAGAGTTCAAATGATTTTTGCCGAACAGCCAGAAGATATAGACTATACCGAATACGGCATTCACAATGCTTTACTGATCGACAGTTCCGGTGTTTGGACCGATCGTACCGGTCTTAGCCGTCACCTGCGTCCGGGTATCGACAAAGTCTTGTTCACAGCTCCGGGTAAAGATATTCGTAACATTGTTTACGGTGTAAACCACGAAGATCTGGAATTGAACGTTGAAGCTGACCGTATTTTCTGTGCGGCTTCTTGTACGACTAATGCAATTGCACCCGTTCTAAAAGTGCTGAATGACAAATTGGGTATTGTTCAGGGACACATGGAAACCGTGCATGCTTATACCAGTTCACAAAATCTGCTCGATAACTACCACAAAAAAGAACGTCGCGGTCGCGGTGCTGCCACCAATATGGTGATTACCTCCTCAGGCGCAAGTTCAGCCCTGAATGAAGTGTTGCCGGAATTGGCCGGTAAAATAACAGGTTCTTCCATCCGTGTACCA
>JBIKQC010000455.1:0-4069 GCA_044349855.1 Saprospira sp. | reverse complement strand
GCATAAGGAAAGTCTTGATAAATAAACTGGTTAACACCGATCATCAGGTCGGAAATCATAAAGAGCAGGGCACCTGCCAATAACCATTGAAAACTCTGTTCACCGACTCCCCCTTTTCTATTCAAGGCAGAAAGTGCCATACTAACCAAGGCTGCAGCATAGATTGCTACTGCAATAACCATCACAGCATCTGACTTTAGTGCAGGATACGAGAAATAATAAAAAACAATTCCGATTAAGGAAAAAATCATTATCCAGACAGGCTTTTTCTGCAAAAAAAAGGGTTTGTTCCAGTCTTTCATAAAAAGCAGGATATATAAAATCTGCATCACCAAAAAACTTCCAAGTCCGAGCAAAAAGTAAATCCCCTCACCCATCATCAGTGCCAAATCACCTCCATAGGCAAAAAGCAAGGCAAACAGCAGATGTTTCAGATTGCCACCCAATTTCTTTTTTACTTCCACGTAAAGGAAAAGTGCCAAAAAAGGCATTAACATGGGTTTAAAAATGAAATCAATCTCAGTGGCAAAAGGCTCGGGCACTACTCTACCTGCAAGGCAAGCGGCTGAGGCCATCCAGTATAAAAGAAAAAAGATATTCATGTTGAAAGATAAAAGATAAAAGATAAAAGATAAAAGATAAAAGATGAAAGATGAAAGATGAAAGGAAGAGACGTTCGGTCAAACGGCCTTGAACTGAATATAAGTAAACAAAAAAGACAGATCAGCGTAAGGACGGCTTCAGCCTCCTGTAGCATCACCTGGCTGAGACGCTGACTTTAGTCTGCTGTATTTGGAAGATTAACTCTTAGATTCCTTTTTTTATTGAAAGTGTCTATTCAAAAAAAACCTGATGCCTCTATTGGAAACATCAGGTAATATAAGTAAATTATTCAAAACAACTCCTTTATTCTGCCCAAGGATCCGGCAGCAGGAAAGGATCAGCCCATTCCGCCTTATTGAAATAGCTGGTATCGTTAAGTGTTTTCAGAAAAGCAATAATATCCTGTTTATCTCCGGCAGAAAGAGTGCGAATTGAAGGAGCCGAAGCCAGTTCATTTGCCACATTTGGAGAAGGATGGCCACCGGATACATAATGATCCAATACCTCTTCGAGGGTAGCAAAACGTCCATCGTGCATATAAGGTGCAGTCAATCCGATATTGCGCAACGTCACTTCGCGGAATCGTCCGTTATCTGTAGGTATATTGGTGACGCCACCCAGGCCTTTATCAATAAAGTCATTAAAAGTTGCCGCAGAATCCAGTCCGTTATTCGAGAAATTATTGCGTGCAAAAGTGGAGAAATTTCGTGAAAAACTATGACAGTGGGCGCATTCCGCATCTTTTGTCACAATAGTTCCCAAAACATCACCCAAAAAAAGCTCATAGCCCCGCTGTTCCTCATCAGTAAAATAATTAAAAGCTCTGAACTCTACTGAATCGTATTTTGAGTCGGCAGAATTAAGGGTGCGCATAAACTGGGCCAATGCTTTTGCTGCAAGTTCTTTTGTGATTTCACTTTTAGTGCTAATGCCGAAGGCCTGACGGAAAAGTCTTGGATAATGAGCATGTAAGCGCATTCGCCGTTCCACTTCTTCCCATGTATTTTTCATTTCCAAAGGATTTTCAACAGGAGCGAGTATTTGTTCTTCCAAATGTCGGAACTTGCCATCCCACATAAAGTTGTGAGCATTATTTGGCCTCCATGCATACCCTATATTGATGAGTGACATAGAATTACGCATACCTATAGTGCCATCTACTCCAATAGATTTTGGGAAACCATCGGTAAATGCTTTATTCTGTTTATGACAACTCCCGCAGGAGATGGAACTGTCAATTGACAGCATCTTTTCGTAAAAAAGATATTTGCCCAATCTTACTCCGGCTATTGTTACCGGATTGTCTGTAGGTATCTGCATAGCTGGCAATCCATTTATGACAGGGAACTGATATGCCTGCGGATTATAGGCAATCGTATCCAATCCATCGCCGGGAGTTGGAGAAATGGGCCCTATTATTTCATTTCTGGGATCGCAGGCAATGATGATGCCTACAAGTGCAAAGATCAGGAGTGCAAAGCGGAGTGGACGAGACATATAATGAGCTGTTTGCGAATAATACATTTACTGTAAAGTAAGAGCATCTGCGATATTAATGATTACCGACTTTGCCAAATTGTACAAAGGGGTACCGACAGCACCCGAGTGACTCACATTACTTGCAGCAATATTAATTTCTGAGCTTGTTTTATAGAAAACATTTTTAACATTGAGGTGAAACTGTAATTCAGTTGCAGCGTTTGTTTCCAACGTAAAAGTTTTTGTAAAACTTCTTGCCTGATACATGCCGTCAACTCCGGTGTGATAGAGATAAGAAACATCTCCGCCGGCTGCACCCGGTAAAGTATCTATCCTGCCTTCTGTGCGTGAAAAAATATAACTGTTCCAGGCAGTCCAATAATTTCCGGGGTCACCCAAATAAGGGTCAGTGGAAAAATCGCCCGGCTCTTTGGCATTTTGAACAGGTTCAACACCAATTCCAAAACGGATGGCTTTATAATTTCCGGCTGCAATCCCGGGGAAAGTCAAAGTGATCCCTGCATTTGCCTTTGTCAAATCGGTACAGCCGTTGAAATCAACAAAATCAATGTCTTTCAGTCTGACAACTTCATCGTTTTCTCTGATAAGTTCAATATGAGATAGAAAATAATTCAACACATGTACCTGAAGATTATCACCGTCCGGAGTCTGATAATCTGTAAAAACCACCAGCGGATTAGTATCATAAAAGGCTTTGAAAGTAATCTTCAAATCTCCTTTTGGATTATTATCCGGCTTCTTACAACTGTTGGCACTCAGCACAAGCGTAGCAAATACAAATAATAATATTTTTTTCATAGCTGAATAATTTATAATTAGAATCTTGATTCAACGTATGAACAAACATTCATACTTCAAAATTCCAAAAAAGAACTTTAAAAATCTGATTACAAAATAACTAATATAAGCAAAATTAGCACAAAAAATACAATTTTTGAGTGATATTTGTGATATATAAACGCCTTTATATTGATATAGGTTTATGAATATTACAAATTTAACAAGGAACTGATGCAAAGCAGTGTAAATATATATCGGGACATAGTAAAAGCGAAGTCTGAAAAACGAAAACTTTTCGCCATTCTCATTGATCCCGACAAGATTAAAATTGGAAAGATTGATGCCGTTATAGCACTTGCTGTAGGCGCAAAGGCCGATTGTTTCTTTATTGGCGGCAGTCTTATTGTAAATGATGTTTTGGACGAGGCAATTGCCATTATAAAAGCTTCCTGCAATATTCCGGTCATACTTTTTCCGGGCTCATCCCGACAGTTGAGCTATAAGGCAGATGCCCTCCTTTTTCTTTCACTTATTTCGGGCCGGAATGCAGATCTGTTGATTGGCAAACATGTGGAATCGGCTCCATTCTTAAAAATTAGCCCTTTAGAAATTATTTCAACAGGTTATATGCTCATAGACGGTGGAGTGGCTACTTCAGTTTCTTACATGAGCAATACCTATCCGATTCCTGCTTCAAAGGATGATATTGCAGTATGTACTGCTATTGCAGGTGAGATGTTGGGGTTGAAACTGATTTATATGGATGCAGGTTCCGGTGCTCTAAACCCTGTATCAGGCTCGATGATTGAAGCTGTGAGCGGTGCAATTGAAATTCCGTTGATAATCGGGGGCGGTATCAGCAGTCCTGAACTTGCCCGCAAGGCCGTGCTTTCGGGTGCAGATATAGTGGTGATAGGCAATGCCATTGAGAAAGATCCGAAATTAATAGCTGAACTTTCTGCAGCAATTCATGATTGAAACGGTGCCGGTAGTGTTTTTTCTGAGAACCGAGGCTATGCCGAGCTCCGTGAAACGAATCTGACAATCTAATTATCACACTGAGACACAGAGAAATTGATATTCCAAAAAACTGATGGCTTTAGCCTCCTGTAATGTTTTTTCTAAAAATCTGACATCTGACATCTGACAATCTGACAATCTAATTTTCAGCCTCCTTTCAGCTTTT
>JBIKQC010000384.1:0-4890 GCA_044349855.1 Saprospira sp. | reverse complement strand
TCTGAAACTTTTTTTTATATTATTAAATTTTTTCTCAAAAGGTCTATCAATACTTACAAAGTTATTTGACGGAGGTTGCACAATTGAGGCGTGACATTTTACGATTAAGGTAAGCAGCAAAAGTAAAATGGGGAAAAATTTAAGTATTGACATATTTGGCCATTTTCAAAATAAGAAGTAAAAAAACCCTTCTATTTTTAGTAAAAAAGAAGGGCTTATAACACTGTATTAACAGAGTTTCAGTAAAATCAGTTAAAATTCTATTAAGAAAGCACGCTTATAAGATAGAATAATGTTCCCAAAATGCCAACTACTCCTAACATGATACCAACAAAACAGAAGGTTTTGCTCTCCCCTTTTTTTAGCCCCAGAACTCCCAAGACTAGGGCCGAAACAGCGAACAGACCTGAGAAAAGAGCAATTATAGCCGGAAAAGTAAGATAAATACCCAAGGCTAAAAATCCAAGACCCAATACACCGTAAACAGTTGCCAATGTTGCAAAAAGCGGAAATGTTTTGTCACCTTTTTCTTTTTTTATCTTCTTTGAAGATTTTTTTTCTTTTTTGAGTTTGGTATCGGGATCCTGACCTTTACTGAACATGACATTTTCTGATACAAGGGGTTCCACTACAGATAAAGCCAATGTCTGTTCAACATTAACAAAAAGGCCAAGCAGGCAACTTAAAAGGAGTATTCTGAATTTCATTCTGTTAGATTTACTTTATTAATAAAAACAAATGCCGGGCCATTGACTGACTCGGCAATTGAGAAGATTTAATCTACTTATTTAACTATAAACAGGGCTATAATCCCTGCTATAATGCCCAAACCACCTGCAATCATAGCAGCAAAAGCCTGTCCGGGGAAATCTGTATAGCGGAGGTCAACTATTCCAACGATGATTGCCGCGGCGCCGAGCAGAAGACCAACAAAAACCAAAATCTGCCAATCGATACTAAGAAATGCCAAAAATGCAACACTGAGAAGGATGGATAGTATTCCGATAATCAAAGCAGCCAAACCCAATGCGTCGCCTTGCTGACCGTATTTTATCTTTTTGATTTTATCTTTTATTTTGGCACTTTTTACTTCATTTTCACTATGCTTCAATCTATTTTCAAGTCTTTCAACTTTCTTTTGCTGCTGTAAACTAAGACTAATCGAATCCTTTTTGTTTTCAATCGGATTGGATGGCAAAGAAATGGCAGAGCATAGAAAAAGCCAAATAAAAAAAAACAAAGCCGTCGTAAAATAATATTGGGTAAATGTTTTCATTGTGTTTGTTTTTGACTAAATAGTCTTAATTGCAAGATAAGATTATATTAAGAAAACATAACTAAGGTTATCGGAGACATTTATTTCACAAAATTAAAAGCTTTTTTGAGTTTGTACCCGACATTTACAATCTTTACAATCAAATATACCCCTTTTTCGAATAAATTTTAAATTATTTAGTGCCATGAATTTCAAATATACATTGCTTAGATTAATAAGTATTTCATTATTAACTATTTCCTGTGATGAACTACTACAGGATAACAATAATAACGGCAACAATAGTAATGAAAAAACGATCAAACATAATAACAATATTAAAAAAGAATACACCAATAATGGCAAGGGGCCCGATACTCCTGCCAGAAAAAACTTCAGCGATAAAGATTTAAGTTATCAGGGACAATCGATAAAACTGACAAAACATGGCCGCTGCAGAATGGAATGCAGAAAATTGGATGCTTTTGAGATCCAAGAAGTCATCAATCAGGGAAAAGTCAATGAGAAGAAAAGCAATCCGAACAGCAAGCCCTGCCCTACTGTGGCTTTTGAGGGTCTAACTGCCGATGGTCAGACCGCACGCGTGGTGGTGGGCACCTGCGAGGGCAATTATAAAATCGTAACCGTTATTGATTTGAAAAATGACTGGAAATGCGATTGTGAATAGCCAATCAATACTTTATATCCGTTAGGCATAATTTGATGTGATGATCTCGTCAAAGGCCTAAACAAGTTGGGCGGGTCTTGACACAAGTGACGAGACAAGTTATGCGGAAAAACGGAGCTCTACTTGGCAAAGACAGTTACCTAAAGCAAATACCTAAACAGACGATCTGACTTCTGATAATCTGATTTCTATAAATCTATCTTCTGCCTAATCAACTATCATTTTCACCTTATCCAAATCCTGTTGTCTGATATTTTCGGGCAGTTCGCGATATTCATATTGCTGTGTGCGGAGCTGCGGAATAAAACCGGCTTCGACTATAGCCTGCTGAATACCTTTGGCCGTAAAACGGAAGGCTGCACCGGCAGCGGATACTACATTTTCTTCTATCATAATAGATCCGAAATCGTTGGCACCTGCATGCAGACAGGCCTGTGCTACCTGTTTCCCGACAGTAAGCCAGGAAGCCTGAATGTTTTGAACATTAGGCAGCATAATACGGCTCATAGCCACCATGCGTATATATTCGTCACCAGTATAACCGCGGCGTTTTAGCTGTAATTTGCTCAGAATAGTATCTTCATCCATAAATGGCCAGGCAATGAAGGCGATAAAACCCTTTGCATGTGCAGGTTTCTCGGCCTGAACTTCTCGGAGCCAAACCAGATGTTCAAAACGCTCATAGTTTGTTTCAATATGTCCAAACATCATGGTAGCCGAAGTTGTGAGGTTCAGCTGATGAGAAGCACGCATAACGTCGAGCCATTCTGCACCGGAACATTTACCGCGAGAAATACGGCGGCGTACCCGATCATTCAAAATCTCTGCACCGGCACCCGGCAATGAATCCAAACCTGCATTCATAAGCGTTTGCAGTACTTCCGTGTGCGATTTCTTTTCAATTTTGGCAATATGGGCAATCTCGGGTGGCCCCAAGGCATGCAGTTTCAGATTTGGATAAATTTCTTTTAACCCGGAAAAAAGATCGGCATAAAACTGTAAACCTAAATCTGGATGATGTCCTCCCTGCAAAAGCAGTTGATCTCCGCCATATTCAAAAAGTTCATCAATTTTTCCTCTATATTCTTCGATAGTTGTTATGTAGGATTCTTTATGTCCCGGCGGGCGGAAAAAATTACAAAATTTACAATTTGCAATACAAACATTTGTCGTGTTGGAATTTCGGTCGATAATCCAGGTAACTTTATTCTCAGAAACATGGTGAAAGCGAAGCTTGTTGCCCACATACATAAGTTCTGCAGTACTTGCATTTTCAAACAAAAAAACACCCTCTTCAATACTCAGATGTTCGAGCTGCAGGGCACGCTGTAAAAGATCTTCAATTATCATATATATAAAATAAAAAAGTGCAGAATTAGGACAAACGGCAAAAATAAAATTAAAAACAAATATTAGCTTACAAAGTTAAGCTGAATGGATTTAAATTTAAGATTTTAGAGAAAGTTTTATATTTTCTTAGAACTAACTGAGCATTATTTTAGTTACATCTACAATATTTGTACCTACATTATTTAAAAAAATATAGAAATATTTATGAAAAAAAATATTATTGTCCACAAGGCTGAAAGCCGCGGAAAGGCAGATCATGGCTGGTTAAAATCGAGACATACATTCAGTTTTGCAGGATATTACAATCCCGAAAGAGTTAATTTTGGTGCACTTCGGGTATTGAACGATGATATAGTCAAGGGTGGAATGGGCTTTTCAAAACATCCGCATGACAATATGGAAATTATTTCGATTCCATTATTAGGCGATTTGGAACATAAGGACAGCATGGGAAATACAACTGTCATCAGTCAGAATGACGTTCAGATAATGTCTGCAGGAACCGGTGTAGTTCATTCGGAATATAACAAAAACAAAAACAGCGAGGTACATTTTCTACAAATATGGGTATTTCCCAAAGAGCGGAATATCACAGCACGATATGATCAAAAAACTTTTTTGAAGGCAGATAGAATCAATAAACTTCAGACGATTGTGTCACCTGATGGTGAGGATGCAATTAAAATCAATCAGGATGCTTGGTTTATGTTGGGTTCATTTGAGGATGGGAATACAATATCCTATAACTTCAGATCCAAAAACAGCGGATTATACGCTTTTGTCTTGGAGGGCAAATTTAAAATAGCAGGTCAAAGTCTGGAAAAACGGGATGGACTGGGTATAACTGAGGTAAACTCAATAGAAATTGAGGCGATATCCAATGATGCCGAAATATTATTAATGGAACTGCCGCTTACGGGTTTCTAAACAAAAAAATATTTACCTAAAAGCATTGTAATAATCAACTGTTATTGTAAATTTGCGCAGCCAAAAGCAGGCAAAATATTTGTAGTTTTTAGAATCACGCAAATAAGTCCACGCAAAAAGAAGTAACCCAATCATGAAAGCAGCAATATTGCTCATTTTTTCTCATCTTACATTATTAAACTTTTCGAGTTGTACTTCCGAAGAAGGAAAGTCTTCTCAAGATATACAACTCTCAGGGAAAGCTGTCAACAACAAAAAGACACTGACCAACAAAAGTCCGAAGGACATATCCATGAAAGAAAAATTGCACGGTATCTGGCAGAGCAATCACGAACCTTCCGCAATGCAATTTTTCGAAGATGGTTCTTTCAGACAATACATCCCCGGCGGTTTCACAGAGCCGGATTCTCCTGAGGAAGAATTCGATAGCGGCTCTTGGACAGTTGAAAACGGTTTTCTTCTATTGAAATCGGATAATGGCAAAAAACACAATATTCAGATCAGTTGGGTAGAAGAAAAACTGATCTATTTTGGCAATATTGAAGAAGAATATGATTCTGCATATGGTAGTAAAACAGAATTTGCAGAAGAAATGGGCTTTTCAAAAATAGAAGACTAAAAATATCAAACCGGGACAATTATTTGAACCGGTTTTTTTATAAAACCCAGA
>JBIKQC010000129.1:0-9678 GCA_044349855.1 Saprospira sp. | reverse complement strand
AAATCCGTCATTAGAAATTCTATTCGCTTCGCGGAGCCTTCGGGTTCCAATCCTAAATGGCTTTAAAACTAAGCACTTACTCGTTTTTGGTGTTTTAAAATAGATGTAACTATTCCTGCAACACCAAAAACTCCGTGAGCACTTATTTTCTGTGCCCTTTAGGTTTTCATAACGAACTCTAATGACTGATCTGGGTTAAAATAATTTAGATACCAATGAGAATCAAACTTGAACAGCCACAGCAATATATTTTTTCTATGTATCTGACAGTAAGAGTCAGCGACCTCAATTACGGCAATCATTTATCGAATGACCGTTTGCTGACCTATGCACATCAGGCAAGGGTAGAATTGTTCCAATCTTGGGGATTCTCCGAAATGAATTTTGCCGGTAAAGGTGTAATCATGACAGATGCAGCTATTGTTTTCAAGTCGGAAGGGCATCTGAATGACGAACTGCGGATTGATGTTGCAGTAGAAGACATTTCAAAAATAGGATTTGATCTTTATTATAAAGTAATAAATACCAAAACAGAAAAAGAGGTTGCCGAAATTAAAACGGGGATCCTCTGTTTCGATTATCAATTAAAAAAAGTAGTCGCTATACCGGAAGAAATTGTACAAATTCTGAATAAACTTTAGCAGTTCTTAGCCTTTATAGTTCATGTTTTTGTAAACTGCATCGTACTGTCCCAAGCCCTGATAATTATATCCGGCTCTGATAATGATGAGTTTAAATCCATGCTGTCTTAAAAATTCATCTACTTCATAGTATTGGCATTCATTCTCTTTCTCCACCTGATTATTAAGCTCAGCTATTACGTATCTCGTTCGTGGCAATGTTTTTACTCCGGATTTTAATACGGCAAGTTCATAACCTTCAATATCCATTTTTAGGCATAAAATCCTATCCTCCTCTTTAAAATAATCATCTAATGTAACTGTTTTTACCTGTATCTCCTGAGCCAGGGTATAGCGGTCGTTCTGTACAATAGGATTCAGCGAGGATGCCGATGCTGTGGTGGCTACATGAAAAGTCTGTTCCCCGCTTGAATCCGACAATGCCATATTCAGGAGTTTTACGTTGGGAAAGGAAGCTGTATTTTTTACCGAATTCTCAAAATGTTTTGGAATCGGTTCAAATCCAACAATTGGATTTTTGGGAAAATGCTTGGCAAAAATACTTGACACTCCGCCTTTGAAAACACCGGCATCAATGAGGATTTCTTTTTCTGAAACATTTTTTTCATTTTTCCGAACAAAGTGCACCCAGGAAAGAATATGTTCTTCCTTAAAGTGAAAAATTCGACCTTTGGCATAGAGTCCTAAAGTGTAATTCCATTCCAATGGCGCAACATACCAATTTATTAGTTTTGTCAGTATTTTTTTGAACATAATTTATAAATCCTTAATTTTAAAATGTATCACAAGGGCTCCAGATAAAATAAAATGAGTTGGATACCTATTCTTTTCGAAGGTATTGAATATTATTTTTCTACTAAAAATAAGTAAAAAAATGTCAATATTTATCTAAAAATCAGTCATATTGCCTGTTCGCATTCGCTAATAATTAAAACATTTTTATATATTTAAACACTTAGGTAGTCAATGTTTTTATGGTCATTTCCCTTAGCCACTTGCTGCGTTTTATAAATGATTCACGATTTTGAAGGATACCTTCATAAAAGGTGATACCTTCGTTTAGCATAATAAGATATTCAGCCACCTGAGTCGGTTCGCTATTAGTTATGAGCCCTTTTTCGAACCAAACTTTTGCCTCTGACTCAAGCATTTCACGATATTGTTTATACATTTGCTGAAAGCGCTCATTTATCCGCTCGTGGCGAGATGCCAAATAATAACATGCGTAAAAAACTGTATGATAGTCAGCCATCTGAATCCAATCCTCCCCAAGTATAAAATTCAAAGTCATTTCAAATCGTAGCTTGGGATCCTGAATATTTTCAAATTTTTCCAAATAAGCTTCTTCATAACGGACAAGAAGAAAATCTACTAAATCCACAACCATCTCTTCTTTGGTCTTGAAATAGTGTATGAGCAGACTGGGATTAACATGCATACGTTCTGCAATTTTTGCTATAGATGCATTCTCGAAACCTTCGTCTTTTACCACTTCATAAAATTGAACAAGTATTTCGTATTTCCTTTCGTCAGCTTTGCTTTTACGACCCATTTTTAGAGATTATATCGGATTACAATAGTTTAAACAACAAAATTTCAAGAGATACATTTAAATTCCAACAGCCTTACTATATTTAATACGCAATAATTAGTGAAACAAAATTAACTAAATATTTGAATAAACAAATATCAGCCATTTCATAAAACTATTCTAGTTGAAATTGTTTAAAACTTAAATATTTTGACAAATTAATTTCAAACCAAATCTGTCATTTGATTTTTGTAAGGAACCCGAGGAGAAGCTAAGCAAGGCAATAATAAGTGCTCACTAAGTTTTGGGGGCGCAGAACCTAAGGAATAAAAAGTGAACCTATTACGGACAACTCTGTATACAGTAACAACTATTTTTAAGCCTAAAGAAGAGTAATAATTAGTTTCACAGCCATATAGGCTTGCAACCCGAAGAGCTCTGCTAAGCAAATAGAATCTTTAATGACGGTTTTGTTCCTAAAATAAAGAGTATATTAAATATACAAACATTGAGATCAGCAAATATGAACAATAAAAATAATTATAAATGGGACTTTCTGAACTTAAGACTGAGCTTAAAAAAATGAACAAGGAAGAATTATTGGAAATGGTCTATGATCTGTATAAACACAACAAGGGTGTAAAAGATTTTTTAGACTATCACTTAAACACCGATAGCAGCTCACTTTTTAACAAATATAAAGAGAGGATTCACGAAGCTTTTTTTCCAAAAAGAGGATATAAAGTAAAACTGGCGCAGGCAAAAAAAGCAATCAGTGAATTTAAAAAGATAGGTACAAAGGCAGAATACCTTGCAGATCTGATGTTTTATTATGTAGAAACAGGAATCAAATATGGTATTTCAAAAGGTTCCGTTAATGATGCTTTTCATAACAGCCTGGTATCAAATTTCAGGATTGCATTTAAATTTATTGAAAAAGAAAATATTACAGATAAATATTTAACTTCTGCAGCGGAACTGATAGATTCATCCAAAAAAATCAGCAAATTACTAAACAATGACTTTGTTTCAATTTTCTCAATTTATAATGATTGAAGTTATCCCTACGAACTCTATTGACGGGTTTGCCTTGCGGTCCTTCGGGTTCGCTTCGCGGAGCGTTCACTGCGTGTAGCCCTTAGGGGGTCGTTTCACGGAGCCATTCGACGTAAATTTCAGATTTTATCGCAAAAAACAAAAACGGTAGCTCAAGTTTTCGAACTACCGTTTCTGTATATTGTCTAAAGAGATTATCACTTCCCAATCCCCATCAAATCAAACATAAAGGCATATTCCAAGGCCACTTCCTTATAGCGTTGAAAACGGCCCGATGCACCGCCATGACCTGCATCCATATTGGTATGCAGCAACAGCAGATTTTTATCGGTTTTCAGATCGCGCAATTTGGCCACCCATTTTGCCGGTTCCCAATACTGCACCTGTGAGTCAAACAATCCCGTAGTAACCAACATATTCGGATAAGCCTTGGCAGTTACATTATCATAAGGCGAATAACGTTTCATGTATTCGTAATCTTTTTTGTTTTCCGGGTTACCCCACTCGTCATATTCATTGGTTGTCAATGGAATAGTTGGATCGGACATTGTTGTGATTACATCTACAAAAGGCACCTGTGCCACTACACCTTTGAAAAGTTCAGGAGCAAAATTAACAACGCCTCCCATCAGCAGACCGCCTGCAGAACCGCCCATAGCGAAAAGTCCATCAGTACTGCTGTATTTTTCCTGAAGGAGGAATTTGGCGCAGTCTACAAAATCATAAAAAGAATTGAGTTTATTTTGCATTTTTCCATCGTCGTACCAAGGGCGACCCAAAAACTGTCCGCCGCGAATATGTGCGATGGCAAAGGCAAAGCCACGATCGAGCAAGGAAAGTCTAGTTGAAGAGAAATAAGGATCGACCGTAATGCCGTATGCGCCATAGGCATAAAGCAAGAGTGGGGCTTTTCCGTCTTTATGAAAACCTTTTTTATAGACAATCGAAATTGGAATTTTCTTGCCATCACGGGCTGTTGCATACAATCGTTTTGTTTCGTAATTATCCGGATTGTGCCCACCGACTACTTCCTGACGCTTTTTCAAGCTGCGCTCTTTAGTACTCATGTTATAATCATAAGTCGTATTTGGCGTAGTCAGAGAAGAATATTCAAAGCGAAGCAGCTCAGAAGCCATGTCTGTATTCACCCCTATACTTGCAGTGTAGGCCTCTTCTTCAAAGGCAACATAGTGCTCGCTGCCATCCTTTTGATTCCTGACACGGAAATTCATCAGACCCTTGCTGCGCTCGGCCAAAACAAGATATTTGTTAAACACATCAATATCTTCCAAATAAACTTCGGAACGGTGAGCAATAACTTCTTTCCAAGCCTTTTTATCGGCGGTCTTGCCCTCTTCTACCTCCATCAGTCGGAAGTTCTGTGCATTCCAATTGGTACGGACATAAAATTTGTTCTCAAAATGTGTAATATCGTACTCATGTGAAGCTTCTCGTGGGGCAAACTGACGGAACTGTCCTTCAGGTTTGTCTGTCTCCAGCATCCAATAATCACTCGAAAGTGTGGAATTATTATAAATAATAATGTATTTATCGGACTTTGAACGATAAACACCGATATAATAGGTTGGGTCTTTTTCGTGATAAACCATCACATCGGCTTCTTGTCCGGTACCCAATTTATGTCTGTAAATTTTTTCTGAAAGCAGCGTCAATTCATTGCTTTTGCAGTAAAACAGCGTTTTGTTGTCATTGGCCCAAGCCAAAGATCCCGTTGTACCTTTAATTACATCTTTATACAGCTCTCCGGTCTCCAGATTTTTGAAATAAACTGTGTAAACACGGCGGCTTAGCGTATCTGTGGCATAAGCCAGAATTTTATTATCCGGACTGACGGACATAGATCCCAAATCGAAATAAGCCAATCCTTTTGCCAACTCATTGGCATTGAGCATCACCTCTTCTTTTGCCTCGAGACTGCCTTTTCTACGGCAATAAATCGGATATTCCTTTCCTTCTTCGTAACGGGTATTGTACCAATAACCATTTTTAAAATAAGGCACAGAGGCGTCATCCTGTTTGATTCGGGCAATTATTTCTTTGTAAAGACTTTCCTGAAAAACTTCGGTTCCTTTCAAAGCCACTTTGGTATAGGCATTTTCAGCTTCGAGATAAGCATAGACCTTCTTTGTCTGCTCATCCTTTACTTCTGCTTCTTTTTGCTCATCACTGAGTCGCATCCAATAATAATTATCGATACGTGTTTCTCCGTGCATTTTCAGTTCATGCGGAATTTGCTCCGCATCGGGCGCTTTGATATTGTCCATCCTGTTTTGTTTATTTTTGTCTGTCTTAGCATTACAGGCACTTAAGAGGACAAGTGCGAGCAGCGACAGTTTTTTTGTTAGATTATTTTTCATCATTGGTTAAATCATTTGTACAAATCTAAAGCAATTCAAGAACTTTTTGGCAAATTTGTTCAATGAAAGATAAAAGTAGATGGATAAAAGTTGAAAGATGATACTACTTTGATATGAGTCTCACCTGTTAAGTGTGTAAACTCAAAAAATCTATTTATTATTACCTAAAGAAATCATTTTACCGCTTACCTATTACAATGTTAATTTATTCATGGCTCCTAATACCTGATTACAATGAATTATAAAGGTTCCTTCTCCCTACTCACCTCCTTGTTTTTTATGTGGGGTTTCATCACTGTGATGAATGATGTTTTGATAAATACTTTCAAAGCTTTATTTAACCTGAGTGCCTTTCAGGCCGGATTGGTACAGTTCGCTTTTTTCGGAGCATATTTTGTCATTTCTATTATCTATTTCCTGGTTGGCAGAATTCAGGGTATAGATCCGATCAACCGAATCGGTTATAAAAATGGCATGGTGTACAGTCTATTGATCTGCGGAATAGGCTGTATGTTATTTTATCCGGCTGCAATACAGGTCAGTTATGGACTTTTCCTGACCGCCTTATTTGTACTTGCTTCGGGCGTGACGCTTTTACAGATCTGTGCAAATCCCTATGCTGCTATCATGGGCAGCAAAGAAACCTCTTCGAGCAGGCTTAATTTGGCACAGGGGTTCAATTCATTGGGCACTACGGTTGGTCCCTTACTTGGGGCAATACTTATCTATCGCGTTTTTGCCTCCGGAGAAGCGACAGTTGGTGCTTTGGGCAGTACTTATCTGTTATATGGATTTATGTTTTGGGCGGCAGCCCTACTGGTTTTTGTTTCTAAAATGCCTGCTTTCAATAATGAGGAAAAGATTGAAGACGGAGGCAATATATTAGCTTATAGACACTTAATTTACGGAATTTTGGCTATCTTTTTCTATGTTGGCGGCGAAGTAGCAATTGGTTCTTATCTGATACCACTTGCAAAAGATCCCTCAATAATGGGTCTTTCGGATGAGACTGCGAGTTATTATCTTTCTTACTATTGGGGCGGTGCCATGATCGGAAGGCTGATGGGCGCAGTATCTATGAATGAGGAGCTATCTGCCGCAAAAAAATACAGCTATATGGCATTGATTGCCCTAAGTATTTTTGCTTTCATTTATGTTGTTACAGGTATAAAGCCTGACGAGAGCGGTAATTTTGGTTGGACGGCACATCCTTTTGCCGATGTTTCCCTGTACCTGCTCTACATTGTGTTGAATTTTGTTGCTTTTTATTTCGGCAAAGGCCGACCTGCATTAACTTTGGCTATTTTCAGCGGAGCAGTTATGCTGCTGTTGCTGATTACCGCTTTCGGTTCAGGGGCATTTGCCTTTTGGGCGGTGTTAAGTATCGGTTTATTCAATTCCATTATGTGGTCAAATATTTTTACATTGGCTATTAAAGATTTGGGCAGATATACCGGTCAGGGCTCATCCCTGCTTATCATGGCAGTGGTCGGTGGAGCTATAATACCTCCGCTTCAAGGTGTTTTGGTAGATAATATCGGTATTCAATACTCTTATCTGCTCCCAATAATCTGTTATTTGTATCTGCTGTTTTACGGTTTGAAAGGGTATAAGGTTTATACGCCGAGTCATAAAGCGATATGATGATGTGCGTGGTGTGCGTGGTGATGTGCGAATGTGATGATCCCGTCTTGGGCCGGGACAAGTTGTGCGGATATGCGGATTTTACTTGATGTATGAACCGATTAATCAGGATGGTAATGTGCAGATTTTATCTATGGCTGAGAAAAGTTGTGAAGTTTTTCAAATTCTGCCTTCAGCCTCAGCGAACCACAACATATGATTTAATGATGCTATTTGATTTGCAAAACCCCTCGTATTCAGTAAAATTATAGCTTCTGAAAATTTCAAACTTTTGGTTAATTATTGACTTTAAGAATTAAAGAAATGAATACAAATTATTACATAGGCATAGACCTGGGCGGTAGTCATGCAGCAATAGGACTTGTAGATGACAGTGGCAATATCATTGCAGAAAGCACACTAAAAACACAGGAATACAAGGAGGCTGCTGACTTTGTGGAAGCCACCGCCAATGCCATAGAAACACTTCTTTTATCTAATAATATTGGCAAAAACCTAAAAGGAATCGGCATAGGTGCGCCAAACGGTAATTTCTTCAACGGCAGTATAGAAAATGCGCCCAACCTTCCATGGAAAGGCTTTGTGCCGCTGGCTGACATGTTTGAAAAAAGACTGAATCTTTGCCCGGTAAAATTGACCAATGATGCCAATGCAGCTGCAATAGGAGAACTTAAGTTTGGCATAGCCAAAACAGAAGGAATCAGGGATTTTATCATGATAACCTTGGGAACCGGACTTGGCAGTGGGGTTGTAGTGGATGGGAAACTGGTTTACGGCCACGATGGCTTCGCCGGAGAATTGGGGCACAGTTTAGTAAGTATGAATGGCGGACGACTCTGCAAATGCGGCAGACAGGGCTGTTTGGAACGATATGCTTCTGCTACCGGATTAGCCATAAGCGCAGAAGAAGCTTTAGAAAAATCTGAAAATTCAATGCTTTTATCAAAAAAAGGCAACCTCAGCGCTTTTGATGTTGCTGAGGCTGCCTTGGCCGGAGATAAACTCGCACTAAAAGTATTTGATGACACGGCAAAGGTTTTGGCCTTTGTTTTGGCAAATACTACTACTGTAACAAGTCCGGCTGCTTTTATTTTCTTTGGCGGATTGGCCAATGCCGGAGAATTACTGCTCAGCCCCCTCCGCTCCTATTTTGATCATTATATCTCAACAGTTTACAGCGGAAAAGTGCGGATGCTTTTGTCTTCAATTCCTAAAAATCATGCGGCCGTTTTGGGCGCTGCTGCGTTGGTTATTGAGCATTAATTTAGATCCAATAATTCAATCTTATTTTGCTTTTTAATGAATTGAATCACTCCTTTTATCTTTTAAGAATTCATTTTCGGACAATATTTCTTAATCAATGCCCCTGCATTCTCATCACCTGCATCTGAAGCTTTTTTAAGATCATCACAGGCAGTTTTATCTTTGACATTCAATTTTATAACGCCACGCAGATAATAGAATTTTCGGTTGGTAAGATCAAGTTCAATTGATTTATTTGAAGCTAAAAGCGCCTCTTTGTCTTTATTCATTTTAGATAGCACTATCGCTCTCAAATAATAATATTCCGCATTTTTTGCATTCAGTTCAATCGCCTTATCTGCCTGCATAAGTGCTTTTTCCAACTGCCCTAATCCATAATAGATATAAGCCGTTTTTTCGTGAAAATCGGGATTATTTGGGGACAGTTGAAGGAAGTTTTCAAAATCCATCAGCGCACCAAGGGTATCTCCCTGAGCCAAATGTATATCACCGATAAGTCCGTGTAATTGCGCATTTTCAGGGCTTAATTCTAGCGCTGTACGAATATCCGGCAAGGCTTTATCCCAATTTTTTGTTTCGGCATACACCATTCCGCGGCCATGAAAATATTTTGACTGGCTTTTGTCCAATTTGATCGCATTTGAAAAATCAGCCAAAGCTTCATCAGCTTTGTCCAGATCATAATAAACGCGGCCTCTTTCATAGAAATACTCGCCATTGCTGCTATCCAACTTGATGGCAGTGTTGTACATCACCAAGGCAGTATCGAAATGCCCAAAATTATGCTGACGCAGTCCTTCGTAAAAATAAACTGTGGAGTCCTTGCCTCCAGTCGGTCCGCCCGTACTATTTTGACAACTGTAAAAGCAAAATAAAGCAGCTAAAAAGTAAAATGTATAAATTATTGATTTCATATATTTAAAATATTTAAAATTGAGATGCAGATACCTAACTCAATATCTTTTGCAAAAATAAATCTTAGTATTTAATGTGAATCAAGGCTTGGATTTTATAAAACTAATATATTCACAAAACCTTGTTAAACAATCAAAAAGGTCACCCCTACGGGGCTTTTTTTCATCTTATTCAATTATAGCTAAGAACATTTGACTCCTACGGAGCCATTTTTCGCTCCAGAGGAGCGACCTGTTCTTAGTATTAAGAT
>JBIKQC010000454.1:0-4082 GCA_044349855.1 Saprospira sp. | reverse complement strand
AACAGGATTCCCACTGGGATTGGGAACAACACACAACATTCTGCCAAATCAGGAAGTTGAATATTTAATCCGTTTCCAAAATACAGGAAATGACACTGCCTTTACTATCGTCATCAGAGATACGCTTCAGAGTGATTTTGATATATTCTCGGTTCGCTCAGGTGTAAGCAGCGATAATTATGATTTCAGAATGTACGGACCACGAGTGTTGGAATGGACTTTCAACAACATTATGCTGCCTGACAGCAATGTGAACGAACCGGAATCTCATGGTTTTATAAAATTCACAGTACGTCAGAACAGAGATCTGCCAATAGGCACTTTATTGGAAAATTCGGCGGCTATTTATTTCGATTTTAATCCGCCGATTATCACAAATACCTATTTCCACACTATTGATACTCCAAGACCTGCAGCACAGATTGTAAGACAGATAATAAGTACAGCTGCCTGCAACAACTACAGTTTCCACGGCTATACCTATGCCGCGCCTGGCAATTATTTTGTACCTGTATCAAACAATGGAATCGACAGTCTTTATATTTTGCAGCTATCTGATCTGTCTTCAGAGCATATTATTAATTCAGTAGCTTGCGGGTCTTACTCACTGAATGGACAGAATTATACAAGTTCCGGCACTTATACTCAGTCTTTGACGAATGCCGTAGGCTGCGATTCCACCATAACATTGAACCTGACAATTCTAAATAGCAATGCACTTGTACTGAATGAAACCGCCTGTGACAGCTATACGCTGAACGGACAAAACTATACTGCATCCGGTACTTATACGGTTACAATTGCAAATAGTGTCGGTTGTGATTCGGTGATCACCTTAAATCTGAACATTAACAATAGCAGCAACAGTACAATTGATGATACAGGCTGCGGTTCTTATTCCCTAAACGGAATGATTTATACCAGCTCCGACACTTATACACAGATTTTGACAAATACCGCCGGTTGCGACTCCATTATCACACTGAAAGTAGCAATTTTCAATACTTCCAATACGGTGCTGACAGCATCGGCCTGTACAGAATATACATTGAACGGACGGACCTATACCAGTTCGGGCACCTACAATCAGATGTTTACAAATGCCTTCGGTTGTGATTCTTTGGTCACATTGCAGTTGACCTTGGTTGACACAAGTATCAGTATCAATAATAATATTTTGACTGCCAATGCTCAAAATGCAGCTTATCAGTGGTTGGACTGTGACAATGGCTTTGCCCCTATTTCCGGTGCTAACAGCCAAACATTTGAGCCAACAGCAAATGGCAGCTATGCAGTAATTATTACAAACGGCACTTGTACAGAACAATCGGCCTGTTACAACTACACAACCCTGGCAGTCACAGCTCAGGGGCTTTCCGAAATCAGGATTTACCCCAATCCTACTACAGGTAAACTGAATCTTGATTTTGGAAATCTGCAGCAGGTCAGCACTCAGCTTATCGACCTGAATGGACGCTTACTGATGCAGCTTTTCTTCGAAAACCAAAATGGACAGATCGATATGACAGAGCTGCCAGCCGGCATGTATTTCCTGCGTATCAGCAGCCGGACTGAAACTCTAATACTGCCATTGACCAAATCGTAGGACATTTTTTTAAAATAGAAAAACCCGAAATATTAAATTCAACATTTCGGGTTTTTTATGTTTACATGGCATTATTTTTTTAAAAGACGCTGTATACAATTATAAAATGCTTTTTCTATAGCACTGTAATTCCCATCGGACTTAAAAAGCTCAAGCATCTCATTCAGCAATTCGACCGGACTATCATATCCCAATTTTTTATAACTTTCAGTAATTATCTGGATTGATTGGTAATCACTATTGTTCTTATAAGCAGTATGCAGTTCCTCGAAGTTGCTATTTTTAAACTTGGATTTAATATAATCCATTTCCACAATTGATTCGGAAACATCAGCATTGGCACAATATATAAGGGTATATACTGTCAAATCTTCTTTACTCCAGTCTGTTGACATAACTTTTTAGTTTTGTTTTTGTTAATTTAAACGAAGTTAACAGATTATCTTTTATTAACAATAAATTTAATCAGATCAAAGAAATTGAATTTTATGGCTATAAATTTTTTCGCACTCACTTTGGGTGTTGAACTTTCATTCCTAAATTATTGAACCAGCATTATAAGTTACAGAAGACAATGTGATGATGTCCATGTATTTATGCCCGATAACTTTTGATATATTAAAAATTAACTTGAGGCTTCTACCTCACCGCATACACATTAATCAAATTGGTCTTTTCCAACGCTTTTTCCGTTTCGGTATTGATTTTTGTAAATCCTTTTTCTTTGAGCAGATTTATTGCAAAATCGAGACGGCCGTCAGTATCATGAATTTCAACTACCACCTGTTGAATTTTATCCCAATCCGATGCTGCAATACTTTTCAGTGCCAGAATCTCGGCACCTTCACAGTCAATTTTCAGCAGGTCAATTCTCGCGATATTGTTATCAGCAATTACTTTTGAGATGGGTATGAGTTTGCACTCAAATTTTTTGGCGCCGCTGCGCAGATAATTGGCAATCATGCGCACTGCAAAACGCGGCAGAAAACGGGCCCAACGAAAACCCTTGGGTGCGTCATTCAGACTGCCTTTCACGGCATTGACAAACATATCCGGATCCTTGTTCCACATCTCGCCATGTGCAGTAGAAAGCGCCGGACTGTTAGGGAAATAGGTAAAAGTGGCAGATCCTTCTGTTTCAGAAACACCGTAAGCCATAGGGAAAAAGCGGCCTTTCCCATATTTATCTGCATTGGCCTGCAATACTTCAAAAATATCGGGAATAGGTTCAAAAGCATATACTTTTACATTGGGGTAGCGCTGACAGGCTCTGACGCCAAAAATACCGATGTTTGCACCAACATCCATGACGGTATCACCATCTTTGATGGCAACTCCATGCTGATAATATCCATCGACATGACTGTCCAATACAATTGCTTCTGTGCGGCTGAGGCAGAAGAGCTCAGTGCCGTCTTCCAATTTTCCTGTTTTTAGTGATTTTGCCATTTTTTAAATAATCGGTTAATTTTTATTATTTTGTTATTATTTGCTGATGCTTGAGACATTACACCTGCAGCTCGTAATTTCTAGTGTTTTTAATATCAAATCAAATTTACACAAAAGATTTCAATCCTTGATTCACATCAATAATATAAAATGATATTCTGAAAAAGAAAGCTCCTTTTTATCCTTAACACAGGAGGCTAAAGCCATTCTTTCGATTTCAATTTTATTGATGTAAAACTTACAGCAATCGCCTATTATATTTCAAAACTAACTAATTTTTCAATTCATTGCACTGTTCTTCAAAGTTAAATACTTTACTGTATGGTCCCAGTTATTTCGAACATAATCCGTCTTATAAACAGTTTTTTTCACAAGAACAATTTCAAACTTTTTGCGGAAGAGGATCGGGGACAGATTTCTACAGTCTTCCAGCAATTCAGTTCTATGACATCGCTATCGCTATATTTTGGGTTATATTCATCATTGAGCTAAAATTTTCGCTAAATTTAAATATTAAAAAGACCGAGAAACAAGTTAAGTCTCCCGGTCTTTATTGTAAAAGTCATTAAGTAATTGAGCCTACTTTTTTAAAAAAGCTTTTGCATCGTCAGCTTAGAAAATCAATAATAATTTTACTTATCATTACTTTTCTGCTCGATTAGTATTAAAAATTCATTCAATTTATTCTACTACTACTTTTGCAATGTTGATTCTGCTACTCTCGAGATAAGTAATACGAAGGTTGTAAGTACCTGAAGTCAATTCGGCGATTTCGAGTATCTGATTGTTTTGACCAACTGATGCGCTAATAATTTTTGATTTCACGACTCTACCCAGCACATCGAGCAGTTCAATTTTAATATCCTCGTCTTGTTCAATATTATGGCTAATGTTTAATATGTTTTTGGCCGGATTTGGATAGACATTGAAAACACCATTATCCACTTTGTTTTCCAACACTTCAATTTCAGAAAATTCATCAGATCCGTCTAAATTGACCAATTTCAGTCGATAGTAGTTGCTTCCG
>JBIKQC010000453.1:0-4084 GCA_044349855.1 Saprospira sp. | reverse complement strand
AAGCTGACAGGAGAGGAGATCAATTATGAAAATTTGAAAGCAATGTTGGGTAAGGTTGTACTTTATGCAGACAAGTATTCTCCTACAAGAGTGCAGGTAGGAACTGTTATTTCAGTCGATGAAGATTCCTTTTATGTTTTTAATATCGAATTTAATGACAATAAGACCCAAGGCGGAAGCGGCAGTTCTTCCAATGATTTTGACAGTCTTCCTTACATAGGATTGGCAGAGCCTAGATAAGTAGAAAATTGTCCTGAAATTTTAAAAAAGATCCGTCATTAGGCTTGAAATACTAGTTCTGATTATAGATTTGGATTAAAGTCTGCGTTCAATGAATTAATTATTTGCGATAATTTTCAGACATTTTATTTTTTTTGTAACTTGCACTAACATTTGATTGATAGCAATCACACTATCGTTTCGAGAACATTCTTTATAACCAAATTAACAGCCATGAAAAGAATTTTGCTCAGTGTTTTAGGCCTGTTCCTTATGCAAATCGGTTTTGCTCAAAACTTCAATTCCGATTTTCTGGATGGCCGCCTTATGTTCCGTTTGAAAACGGAAGCAATTGCTTCTGTTGATGGGGCAGTCCAAATGGATCCGAATATTTACAGTCTGACAGAGGACCTGAAAGATTATCCAATTCTTGAGGCGCTTTTCGCTGAATATGGTGTTGTAAAGTTGGAACGCCCAAGTTATTTTACAGGTAAAAAAGACCTGCAGCGTATTTTTCGCGTAACATTTAATGACCATGCTAAAATTGACGAACTGCTCAATAAGCTGAAAGCATTGAATATTATTGAATTTGTTACAAAAGAGCCAATTTACAAAACTGGATTTGTTCCAAATGATACCAATCATACAGGAACTGACAAATGGTATCATACCCTTGTAGGTTCAGAGAATGCATGGAATGTAAGTCTCGGCAGAAATGGTGTTAAAATTGCCATTATAGACAATGCTGTTTTTTCAACGCATTTAGACCTTACCACTTTCAAACAGTATGATGTTGCCGACAATGACAACAATGCAACTCCGCCAACGGTGTACACCAGCGATATGGGATGGTCTCATGGTACACATTGTGCAGGTTTGGCAACTGCCGATATCAACAATTCAAGAGGTATTGCCTCTTTGGGAGGAAATGTCGAACTGATTGGCGTAAAATGTACGCCTAATTCAGCTCCCAACTCCGGTGCACTCTGGTATTCTTACGAAGGAATCCAGTGGGCCTGTCAAAATGGTGCACATGTAGTGAGCATGTCATTCGGTGGTCCAAGTTCAAGTGCTGCATTGCAGGCATTGATCAACGCCTATCCGGAAGTTGTATTTTTGGCAGCAGCAGGCAATGACGGCAACAGCACAATTCAGTACCCCGCAGGTTACAATAATGTAATCGGTGTGGGATCCGTAGATGCCAATAATTCCCGTTCCAGTTTTTCCAATTTCAATGGCGGAACAACTTTTGTTGATATCGCTTCTCCAGGCGGATATTCCAACGGCGGTCTATTGAGCACAGTTTATACAACTGGAGCAAACTCTTATGCAAAAATGGGTGGAACTTCTATGGCTACACCTTTTGCTGCGGGCCTTGTTGGTCTTATGTTGAGTGTGAATCCAATATTGACCCCTACTCAGGTTCTAAACTGCCTTATATCAACTGGTGTTGCAATTAACCAAAATATTGGTCCTAGGATCAATGCTCTTGCAGCGATGCAATGTGTGCAGGCAACGGTAAGTACCGGTAAGCCGGTTGCTGATTTTCTGGGATTACCCAGATCAATTCAGGAAGGTGATGCAGTTACTTTTTATGACAACTCTGCCAACAATGGAACTGCTATTACAAGTTGGGTTTGGACATTTCAGGGTGGAACACCTTCTACCTTTGTCGGTCAGAATCCGCCTGCTATTAGCTATGCAACAGCAGGCATTTACGATGTTTCATTGAAAGTTACCAATTCTCAGGATTCAACAACGATCAGCAAAACTGATTATATTACAGTTTCTATAGCACCTTACGGTGAATGGATCAGACAAAACTCCGGTTTTACAACTGCAAACCGTGGTATCAATCATATTTCAATCGTAGATGCCAATACTGTTTGGGCCTTGGGTTATGATGGCTCCGGAGCAGCGGCCAATGTTCAGCAATTTACAAAAACGACAAATGGCGGTGCTACCTGGACACCGGGCACTATTAATGTAGGCAATACGGCTTTGGGGATTTCCATGATACACGCTTTGGATGCAAACACTGCCTGGTTGGCAGCTTATCCTACAGCAGGCGGTCAAACCGGTGGTATTTGGAAAACAACCAACGGCGGCACTGCCTGGACCCGTCAGGCAACTGCAACCTTCAACAATGCAGCATCTTTTACCAATGTAGTACATTTCTGGAATGCTAATGAAGGATTCTGTCAGGGTGACCCTATTAACGGTGAATTCGAGATTTACAGAACGACCAATGGCGGTACAAACTGGACTTTAGTGCCTGGGGCAAATATTCCTAATCCGCTCAACGCCAATGAATTTGGCTATACTCGTGGTATTGAAGTAGTAGGAGATACTGTTTGGTTTACAACAAGTGTAGGCCGTATCTACCGTTCTGTTGACCGTGGTTTGAACTGGACAGCCCATCAGACTCCGGTTGCTGACTTTGGCGGTGCTGTAACTACAGGAATAACTGCCAATCTCAGTTTCGGTACAGGTTTCAATGGTTTGATTATTGATATCAACGGCATTGTTTATAAATCTACCAATGCAGGTACTACCTGGACAACACTCCCAACAACCGGTTCTGTTTACACTAACGGTCTTTGCTGGATTGAGAATACCAATATTATTTTCAGTACAGGAGCAGGTGCAGGTACTTCCGGTTCTTCCTATAGCGAAGACGGCGGTTCTACCTGGAATATTATCGATACAGAACAACACCTTTATGTTGAATTTACGACACCTTCTATCGGTTGGTCAGGTTGGTTCAATGCAAGTGCTTCTTCAAATGGTATGTGGAAATGGAATAGCCTTTCCAGTCCTTTTGTCACTGCGTTCAGCGGAACACGTAATGTATGTGTCGGTACTGCTGTAAACTTTACTGATCAGACTACAGGTGCTACACCAACCAGCTGGCAGTGGAGCTTCCCCGGTGGTACGCCTTCCACTTCAATTCAGCAGAATCCTACAATAACTTATGCCGTACCAGGTATTTATCCTGTTTCTTTAACAGTTACAGATGGTGTCAACCTAAGTACTTATTCTGATACAGCCTATATTACAGCGGTAACTTTGCCTGCTCAGCCATCTGCAATCTCCGGAAATGCTGCAGTTTGTCCTTTTGCTGTTGAAACCTATACAGTTACAAACATAACAAATGTATTCTACACATGGACTTTGTCCAGCGGTTGGGCCGGCACCAGCAGCAGCAATAGCATAAATGTGACCATGAATGACACTTCTGGAGTACTTTCTGTTACTGCCTTTAATGTATGCGGCAATTCTACAGCTTCAAATATCAACATCAGTATCGGTGCACTTCCTGTAGCGAATTTTAGTTATGTGGACAATAACGGTGTTGTTGATTTTACTAATGCTTCAGCATTTTCTTCTTCCTGGTCCTGGAATTTTGGTGACGGTAATACTTCAGCAAATCAGACCCCACAAAATACCTACGATTCAACAGGTACATACACCGTAACATTGATTTCTTTCAACAGTTGTGGCGATTCTGACACTTCAGTACAAGTTATTACGGTTTCTGTTATTAGCTCTGTCGACGTTTCTGATGCGTTCACTTCTGTTTCACTTTACCCTAATCCTGCCAATCAGGTATTAACTGTTGAGGGTCTGCCTACGGCAGCTTATGGTGAAAGCCTTCGTATAATTGACCTATTGGGCAGAACGGTACAGACTGTGATGATCAGCAATGAAATACAGACTTTGGATATCAGCAGCTTGAGTTCCGGTATGTATACTTTGGAAATTAAAGGCAGGGTCTTTAAGTTTGTAAAGCGTAATTATTAAAAATTTCAATAAAAATATAAAAAAGGGCAGTATAGACTTTCGTTTATGCTGTCCTTTTTTT
>JBIKQC010000452.1:0-4085 GCA_044349855.1 Saprospira sp. | reverse complement strand
CGGAAGACGAGACGGGTTTGAGGTCTCCCGTCACTAGACGGACAAATAAGCCTCACAGAAATGTGGGGCTTTTGCTTTTGATATAATAAAAGCAATATCAGTAATTTTAGAGACAGCTCTTATTTTTAACTAAAATTTTCAACTATACCGAAAAATACCTATCTTGTTATTCAAAAATTTTAAAAAACGAATAACATGGCAGGGACCTTATACCTCATTCCAGCACCATTGGGCGATTCTGTTTACCTCCCCGTACCAACCTATGTTGTTGATATTGTTCATAGTTTGGAAGTTTTTATAGTGGAAAAAGGCAAAACTGCAAGACAATATTTAAAGCAGTTGCAGACACCAATTCCCTTTCAGAATATGACCTTCTTCGAACTGAATAAACATACAGATTTGAAAGAATTGCCAATATTTTTGGCGCCTGCATTGGAGTTGGGTAGAAATATTGGACTGATGTCAGAAGCAGGTTGTCCGGGTGTAGCAGATCCTGGAGCTGATGTTATTAAACTTGCCCATGAACTCAATTTGGAAGTTGTCCCCCTTGTTGGGCCTTCTTCTATACTGTTGGCACTTATGGCTTCCGGACTGAATGGTCAGACCTTTGCCTTTCAAGGTTATCTGCCAATTAAAAATCCTGAGCGAAGTAAACGTATACAGCAATTGGAACAGGTAGCAAGACGTAATCAACAGACTCAGATTTTTATTGAAACTCCATACAGAAATGATTCATTTTTGGCGGATTTACTAAAGAATCTAAGCCCTGACACACTGCTCTGTGTTGCCTCAGATTTAACACTGCCCACACAGTTTATAAAAACAAAATCAGTTTTTTCCTGGAAGAATGATGAATTGCCGGTTTTGAACAAGCGACCAACAATTTTCTTATTTTTATAATAACTATAAAATAATGATATTCAATAAGATTATTTTTTTCACATTAGTACTCATATTTACTTCATCTTTAGCTGTTAAAGCTCAATCTGATGAAGATGTAGAAAAAGTAGGTGAAATTTTCGATAATGTTTTAACACAAAGCAGTTGTTACAATTGGCTTCATTATCTCTGTAAAAATATTGGACACCGTATTGCAGGATCTCCTAACGGTGCTGCAGCTGTTGAATATACCCGTCAGATGCTCGATACTATTGGCTGTGATAATGTTTGGCTGCAACCCGTAAAAGTTCCTTACTGGACCCGCGGAGCTGTTGCAGAATGCCGTATTATCAATTCCAAAACATTGGGTACACTTGATCTTTCAGTAGCTGCACTCGGTTATTCCGCTGCCACAATCCCAGTAGGTATTTCTGGAGAAGTAATTGAAATAAAATCGGTGAGTGATCTGGAAAAAATGGATGAAGCCAAAGTAAAAGGTAAAATAGTTTTTTTCAATACTCCCATGGACCCAACCAAAATCAGTACTTTCAGTGCTTATGGTGAAGCAGGACATCAGCGTACTTCAGGTCCAAAAAAGGCAGCTGAAAAAGGTGCAATTGCTGCAATTGTTCGCTCACTTACTTTAAAAGCTGATGATGTACCTCATTCCGGAGTGACTATTTTTGATGAAGGTAAAGAAATTCCGGCTGTTGGAATTGGTATTCAAAGTGCTGAAAGATTGAGTGCACTTTTGAAAAATGAATCTAATATAAATGTTTATTTACGTTTGGATTGCAAAAAACATAAGGAACAGCTTACTTACAATGTAATAGGTGAAATAAAAGGTTCTGTAGAACCCGAAAAGGTAATTCTTATAGGCGGTCATATAGATTCTTGGGATATTGGAGAAGGTGCTCATGACGATGGTGCAGGCTGTGTACAATCGATGGAAGTACTTCATGTTTTCAAACGACTTGGAATAAAGCCCAGATATACTATACGCTGCGTACTTTTTGCCAATGAAGAAAATGGGCTTAAAGGCGGTTCAACCTATGCTGAAGAGGCAAAGAAAAAGGGTGAAGTGCATATTGCTGCAATAGAATCTGACGGTGGGGGCCATACTCCACGTGGATTCGGCATGGATGCTGTTCCCGATCTGCTAAAAGGAGCTTATTCTAAAGTTCAAAAATGGCGTGAAATTTTAGCACCTTATGGTTTTTATGAATTGGTTACTGGTGGATCTGGAGCTGACATTGGTCCCTTAAAAAGCCAAAATGTTGTGCTGTTTGGTTACCGCCCCGATTCTCAGCGTTATTTCGATTATCATCATACCGCAAATGATGTATTTGAATCTGTTCATAAAAGAGAATTGGAATTAGGCGCAGGCGGCATCGCCGCTTTAGTTTATCTTATCGATAAATATGGATTTTAATGCCATGAAAACAAATTCAATTCTTATAATAGTTTTCAGCATCATTTTTTTCTCTGCCTGTATCAAAGAAAAAGCTGTTGATGCCAATTTTATTGAAGTACAATTGCCTACAGATCTCACAATAAATCAAATACTGCAACAGAATGACAGTACCCTTTGGGTTGCTGCCGGTAACCGTTTTGGTGCCGGATCTGTGTTGAGAAGTACCGATTATGGAGAAAATTGGATAAAAGTTTTAGACGCTGTGCAGGATGTAAGGTCTATTAGATTACTTAATTCAAGAATTTATGCACTACCTATAGGCAATACTTTTTTTTGGTCGGATAATAACGGTCAGAGTTGGCAAAGTCTGCTCATGCCTGGTTGGGAATTTTTTTCTGCAGCAACATTCTTAAATGATTACAGTGGAATATTAGTCGGTGGTGAGAATTTTGGTAAAGGTATAGTTCATACCGTTTATACCGGTGCCAATAGTAATTTACTATCAGTTGATACGATTCAGCATGAACTAACTGATATTATTACTCTGAATGATTCTTCTATTATCGCTGTTGGTTATGGTGTTATTTTAAGATCTGAGGATAAAGGAATTAGTTGGATACCCGATAAAACTAGAGGTGATTTTTTTAAAGCTGTTGATTTTCCCGACTCAATGACAGGATATGTTGCAGGCGATTATGGAAGTTTGCACAAAACAACTGATGGAGGAAAAAGCTGGAAAAAAATTAAAAATAGCAGCACCTTTTTCAATAAAAATAATCGATTCAACGATATTAGTTTTATAAACAATAAAACTGGTGCCTTAGTAGGTAAGAATGGATTAGTTTGGTACACTAATAACGGAGGAGATACTTGGATACCTATTCATAATATTCCAAAAACTGATTTTAAATCAGTTTTTGTAAACAACCTTCATATTATTGTAGGTACTGAGAATGGTAAGTTATTATTTATTGATAAGCCTTAAATTTATTATAAGTAATCGAGCATAAATAATGATATGTTATCAATGAATGGATTTTTTATACTGAAAAGGCAGAAAACACAGCTGAAGTGGTACCTTCAGCGAGGCTTTCTAACGAAGTCAGAATGAAAAAGACTTCATTCAAAGCTATTATTATTTGTGCTTGATTACTTAAATATGACAACTTATTTAATTTCCCTATCACTGTACTTCTTTTGAGGTATAATCATAATTCTTTTATGGCATTTATAAGATTGTCCTTTTTATTTTTTCTCCTTTTTATTTATTTTAAAACTTCTGCACAACAGTTTGTGCCTGGCCAGTTTTTGGTTGAATTTAATAGTGAAACAGATATAAGAGATTTGATTTTTAGACTTTCCACTATTAATGGGAAATCTACTGCATTAGAAGCGAAGGAACAATTAATACCGGGAATGAATATTTGGTTATTAACAGCTAATGCTAATATTACTGAAATTGAATTATTGGAGAAATTAAGAACTGAACCCAATGTTATACATGCCCAATTAAATCATAAACTCAGTCAGCGGAGCACACAACCAAACGACCCTCAGTTTCTAAGTCAATGGCAATATGTAAATACCGGTCAAGGTGGTGGTACTCTCGGAATGGATATAGATGCTGATTTAGCCTGGGATATAACAGAGGGTGGTCTCACTGCAGCCGGCGATACTATTGTTGTAGCTGTAATTGATGATGGTGCCAATATTAATCATCCTGACCTTACTCAAAACCTTTGGGTAAACTGGACTGAGCTTTACAATGGTATTGACGATGATGGAAATGGTT
>JBIKQC010000451.1:0-4105 GCA_044349855.1 Saprospira sp. | reverse complement strand
CATTTTTCTTTCTGGTCCCTCTCAGCTTGCCTGTAACAGCAATCCTGTTTTTGTCAATTATCCCCCTATCGTTATTTGCCAAAATCAACCCATTAATTTTGACCATTCAGCAACGGATGTTAATGGTAATACTCTAGTTTATTCACTATGTGATCCTTTTACCGGTGCATCTCAAGCCGATCCCCTGCCAAATCCGCCGGCAGGCCCACCTTATGCAAATGTGCCTTTCAGTGCAGGATTTACTGCAGCATTTCCAATGCCGGCCAACCCGGCTGTCAGTATCAATTCAAATACAGGTTTATTGACAGGTACACCCACTCAGGTCGGACAATATGTTGTTGGAGTCTGTGTAAGAGAATTCAGTCCGACAGGTGTATTACTGAGTACAACACTACGTGATTTTCAGTTCAATGTAGTTCCCTGTTTTTCTACGCTCGACGCTATTATCCGCTCCGATTCTATTGATGCGAGCGGTCAGGGATTTATTGTAAATTCCTGTAATAACAATATTATTACCTTTATCAATCAGAGTACTGCCGTCCCGATGTCCCTTATTACGGCATACGAATGGCGTTTTGATTTGAACAATGGCAGCTTTGCAACAAGTAATAATTTTAGTCCAACTATCGTTTTTCCTGGTCCCGGCACTTACACTGGCTGGCTGGTACTCAATCCAGGACAGGCCGGCTGTACCGATACTGCTTTTATTTCTTTGAATGTTTATCCTCCGGCAGTACCCGGATTTGAACCCATTATTGACTCCTGCAATATCTCATTGCCGCCAATACAATTTAATGATATAACTATAACAGATCCTACTGCCCCTACCACCGACTGGCTTTGGGATTTTGGTGATGGTACTACATCTAACCTGCAAAACCCTTCACATGTTTTTCCCAATGCAGGTTCCTATGTCGTAAATCTTACCCTGACGGATACCAATAGCTGCGTTCATACCTTCAGCCTTCCGGTTGATTGGTATCCACCCGCTGTACCTCAATTTACAGTAGATGACCCGAATGGCTGCGAGCCGCATACCGTAACGTTTACACATACATCCTTTCCTTTTGGGCCCGGTTACAGTACTCTATGGAGCTTCGGTGATGGAAATATTTCTATTCAGAGTCCAACAGTAACACATACCTATCCCAATCCGGGTCAGTATACAGTCAGCCTGCAGCATGTTTCGCCTTGGGGCTGTATCAGTAATTTGACAAGAAATAATCTAATCTCAGTATTTGAAGGTCCAAATGCCGATTACAGCTATACTTATGACAGCTGTGTGTACGAAGCGGTAGATTTTATCGATATTTCTACGACAAACAGTGCTGGAACGCCTATTATCAGTTGGTTATGGGATTTTGAGGATGGAACTACTTCAAATCTGCAAAATCCTTCTCATCTCTATCAATTTGCCGGTACCTATCCGGTAAATCTGACTGTGACGGATGCAAATGGCTGTTCCAACACCATTTTTGACAGTATTTACTGGTATCCGAAACCGGTTATTGATGTGACAATTACAGCGCCGCAAGGATGCGCACCATTCTCCGTCTTTTTCGACAATCAGTCCTACCCTATCAACGGCTACAGTACGGTTTGGAATTTTGGCGATGGCAATGGCTCCATTTTGGCGAGTCCAACCCATGTTTATATCAATCCCGGCCGATATTTTGTAAGTCTGGTCATCACCTCTCCTTTGGGTTGTACTGATACTTTCTTAGATACTATCGATGTTTGGCAATTACCAAATGCCAATTTCAGTTACAGTTTCGATCCTTGTATTATTGGTCCTGTCAGTTTCAATGAATTTTCAACATTTAACGCTGCCGGAACGCCTATCATAAGTTATGTTTGGGATTTTGGCGATACTACTTCAGTAACAGCTCAGGATACCTCACATCAATATTTATATGCGGGCGATTTTCAGGTTGCCCTTGTTGTAACAGATGCTAATGGCTGTCGCGATACTGCAATTCAGACTGTCAGCTGGTTTCCTGCACCAATTGTAGCGGTAGATGTAAGTGACAGTGTCGGCTGTCAGCCGCTTACTGTTGTTTTTACGAATAATTCTTATCCGATTAACGGATATAGTACCACTTGGAATTTTGGGGATGGAGGCAATTCAATTCTTCCCAGTCCTACTTATACATACAATGCCCACGGCACTTACAGAGTACATCTTTTTATACTTTCGCCAACAGGCTGTACAGGAAATTTTTACGATACCATAATAGTGCATCAGAATCCTACTGCAAATTTTGCTTATAGGTACGATTCCTGTAATTTTACCGGAGTGCATATTTATGACCGTTCTGTTAGAAATTTGGCTCAAAATGCCATAACCACATGGAATTGGGACTATCAGATAGGTTCAACATCTGTCAATTATTCAATTGCAGATACCCTGATTCCTTTTACACCGCGTTTTGACTACACCGTAACGCTTGATATTGAAGATATTAATGGCTGTCGAGATACAATTACGCAGATCATTCCATATCAACCTGCTCCGGTTTTTCCGGTTCTTTCTCATAATATCGAGGCCTGTATTCCTGTCTCAATTGATTTTACGAACAATAATCTCAATGATTTTCCTGGTTATACTTTTGTTTGGGATTTTGGCAATGGTCAGACCTCCAATGTTTTCGACACAGTTTATACCTACCCTATTGAAGGGACATATTATCCTACACTCACGGTGAATACAGCCTCGGGATGTATTGGAGTTTTCCGCGACACTATAATTGCCAATGGTATTCCGCGTGCAGTTTACGATGCAACTTATGATCCCTGTTCTCTTGGCGATTCCCGTTTCCGCAATCTGTCAATTCCTTCTGCTCAGGGTAATCTGACCGGTACTTTGTGGAATTTTGGCGATGGTACGGGCAGTACAGATCCTTTGGCATTTCATACTTTTAATTGGCCCGATACCGGAGATTATACAATTATGCTTTCCATTGTGGATGAAAATGGCTGTACCGATGATACAATCGGCAATTTCTATTGGCGCCCGCAGACTGTTTTTCCTATTGGATTACAGAACAGCACTGCCTGTGTGCCGCTTTTGGTTGCAGCTGCCGAGCCAAATCCATATCCTGGCAACGGATACAGCACCCTTTGGAGTTTTGGTGACGGCAGAAGCAGTACGGAGGCCAATCCCGTTATAATTTACAGCAATCCGGGCATTTATTCACTCAGCGTAATCGTACGTTCGCCTATTGGCTGTATAGATACTTTCAGTAGTGTACATCGGGCATTGGAAGTCCCAATTGCCGGATTTAGCTATGATCCGCCTGCATCTGAATTGAATATTTTTAATTCGGAGGTCCGTTTCTCTGATTCTTCCGAAAGAGCAGGTCTATGGATTTGGGATTTTGGCGATGCCAGTTCTGCAGCGCAGCAAAATCCGGTTCACAACTATCGTGATACAGGTCTTTTTGTGGTGACTCAGGTGGTTTATCATCAAAACGGCTGTACCGATACGGCAGTACAGGTACTTGATATCGTGCCAAGATTTACCTATTTTCTGCCCAATGCTTTTACACCTAATAATGATGGTACGAATGACATCTATATGGGTGCTGGGCACATGCAGTATATACAGGATTTTGAAATGGCGATTTATAACCGCTGGGGCGAGCGAATTTATGAAAATCACAGTCCATATGAATCATGGAATGGCCGAAAATTCAATAACGGCGAGCGTTGTCAGGCAGGAGTCTATGTTGTAGTGGTACGTTTTACAGGCCCTAGGGGCGATAAACAGGAGATTAAGGGCTTTGCAACGATAGTTTATTAAGTTACCTGAAGCAGTCGACAGGAATAGAGGATATAAAGATGCCGCTCCGAAGGAGCTCTTTTTAACTTGTGCCCAATGCTTTTACTTTAGGCTATTGTCATACTAAATCCTGGCAATTACCAATTCAGATTTTTTATAACCATTGGAAATAAGATCCGCAGAAACTATTTTAGAAATCTCCTCCGTGAGGGTTTTGATAATCCTTTGTTTGGCAAAGGGTCTAAAATAGACCAAACTCACTTCCCTTACAGGAATTGGTGCCTTGAACTGTCGGACTTTTTGTTTCTTTTCATCTGACAAAGT
>JBIKQC010000450.1:0-4125 GCA_044349855.1 Saprospira sp. | reverse complement strand
TTCAGCACCGCTTCATTTCCACAACGCACAGCATAACAGAACGCAGTTACAGCATTGTCCGGCAGACTCTGTTCAGGTCATAACTGTGATTCTCAATGAAATTTTTGATTTCATACAGTGCTTTATTCTTTATAAGCATCAAAAGTTCATCATATTCTCTGCCATTCATAAGTATTTGTTTTTGTGCATAAATGCTGTTGAAAAAGGCATCGAAGCTTTTACAAAGTTCAAAGAATATTTGTATCTTTACAGCAATAATTTTTTTGTTATAAAGATTAAGTCCAAATAAGATCAAAAAATAAGGAATAAAATACGGTGGAACAAACGAATAACAACAGAAGCATCAGAGAGCAACTGGAACATAAATTGTCCTTGCAGCAATTGCAAATCAACCGTTTGTTGGAAATAACCCAAGCCATCAACAACAATCTGAAAATTGCAGACCTCTTCCGCATTTACAAAGATACGCTCACATGGGAGATGCGAATCAAAAAATTTGCGCTTTACACCAGAAACGATGATCAATGGATATGTGCCACACATGCAGGTATTGATGAAGAGCTCTTTAAAAATGATATAGTCGATCATCTTTTTAAGTTTCTTCGTCCGGGCAAAATTGAGGAAGCCAATCATCCGTTGCTAAAAGAATTTTCTATTGTTATACCTGTTTACCACAAAAAATATCCGATAGCTTTTACCTTCATCGGAGAAAATCTATTCGAGGGCGAAGATGATGTTTATGAACCCATCCGCTTTGTCTCGGCAATTTCCAATATCATAGCTGTAGCCATTGAAAACAAAAGGCTTTTTAAAAAACAATTGGAACAGGAAAGGCACAAACGGGAGTTGGAGCTTGCTGTGCAGGTACAAAATATGCTGATCCCCGCAGATCTGCCTTCAAATGAAGAATACGAATTTGCCGGTGTTTATCATCCGCATGAAGGAGTAGGAGGGGATTATTACGATTTTATGGAATTGGGCGAAAGAGAACTCGCTTTTTGTATTGCCGATATTTCCGGAAAAGGAATTGCTGCAGCTTTGCTTATGTCAAATTTTCAGGCAAGCCTCCAATCGCTCATCAATAGAAAATACCTTACAGTAATAGAATTTGTTGGACTTCTGAATGAAAGAGTACTTAAAACAACAAAAGGGGACAAGTTTATCACCTTTTTTATAGCCAAGTACAACAGGGGAAAGAAAAGACTGCGCTATATCAATGCCGGTCACAATCCGCCAATTATGGTCATGGGCGGAAAATCTTACCGACTCGACAAAGGATGCACCATTTTGGGTGTATTCCCTAAAATTCCAAATATTGAATGGGGTGAAATTGAACTGACGGATGACGCTTTCTTTTTGCTTTATACCGACGGTCTCACCGATCTTCGCAATGAAGCCGGTGATTATTTTGACGAAGAAAAAGTTGTGGAATTTGTTCATGAAAATCTGCAACTGAAGGTCAAAGATTTCAACACCCGACTCCTGGAAAAATTGGATTGTTTCAAAGGAGAATTGGGCTTTCCTGATGATATTTCCTTCCTGAGTGGCCGAATTTTTATACATAAAGCTACCGAAAATGGCAGTGATCATGTCATTTTGTCTGTTCCTGATGCCAATTAAACTTAGGGGATGGTTTTTGACGGTCTACAATGAAATCTGTTAACAAATTTTTTTCTTACTGAAATTACAAAGCTGAAGTTTTTAAAAATTTACATAAAATTATGCGCACGATTTTTTTATTGTTTTTTGGCTATCTGGTTTGGCGGTTTTTGATCAGACCCCTGTTTGTAGGAATGAATGATAAAACACAATATCGTAACCCGCAACAGGATATGGCCGATATTATCCGTAAAATGCAGGAACATCAAAGAAAACAGAACGATCAGCCATTTGAGCATCAGCAACCCAAAACTCAGAAAAGTTCAAAATCAAAATTAAATGATGGCGATTACATCGACTTTGAGGAAGTTGAATAGGAAGTCAATGTTTTTATAAAATTTTAAATAAAAAAACCCTGCCAAAAGCAGGGTTTGAAGATTAAAAGGGGGGGGAATCATTATATTTTTATGGTTTAGTCAACAAGGGAATGTTTTTCTTTTTCATAGTTTTTGTAATCTCCCGGACAGGTTCGACAAAAACAGAAATAGTTTCAGAATAATCAAACTGTTCGTCTAAATCAACCAATTTTAGTCGGTAATAATTGTATCCTGCACAAGGGGAATTATCTGTATATCTATAGAATCGGCCTTTTCTGTGCAATGAAACCAATTCTATTTTTGTCAGTCTTTCAAAATTTTTATTGTCTATTGAAAATTCTACTGCGATATATGCAGCCCGCTGTTCCGATTTAGTTTCCCAAGTCAGCAGTACTTTTTCGCCTTCTGCTCTAGCCTTAAAGTACGCCAATTCAATAGGTGGTCTATTGAAATTATTGTGAGCCCAAAAACCCAAGTAAGCAGTAAGACAAAATATTGCCGAAAAAAATATAGTTGTGCTCATTGTAGCGGCTATTTTATATATTTTTAATTTTTTCATAGAACAAATTTAGATATTCTATATTTTGAAAAATATGATCACGATTAGAATATATAATAACACCTGTCAGTTTTTGAGATAAATAATCTGTAAAAAAGTAAATGAAGTAAGGTCCAAATTATGAAATTGTGCAGAAATAATGATAGATTTGACTTTATAGATTTTTTGCTGTAGGTCAAAAAAACACAGATAGAGGGTCTTCAGAGAGGATTTTGAGGAGGACAGA
The DNA here is from genome assembly GCA_044349855.1 of Saprospira sp. Taxonomy (GTDB): domain Bacteria; phylum Bacteroidota; class Bacteroidia; order Chitinophagales; family Saprospiraceae; genus Saprospira. The sequence goes on along the minus strand of JBIKQC010000450.1, from coordinate 1,364 downwards.
CAGAAAAATATATTGTGCTTTCAGTAATTATCAGTTTTACTAAAGTGCTTATTTTTACACAAACAATAACCATATTTTTGCAGAAATTATTGTAGATAATTTCATGTGTCCCATTTGTTTTCAAATTAAACAATATCAAATGTATAAAGATAACATTACAAGTAAGGAGCTTGAGCAAAAGACGGGAATTGATTTAATGAAAATTGAAAAAAAAGAATTGGAAGAAAGTGTTGGAGCCATTATTGATGCGCCCTTCTTTGTTATCTTGAATCTGATACTTTGGCCACTGCTGTTTCTCGTCCTGCCCGTATTTGTTGGAGTCTGGTACATTTGGCCTCTCAGTTGGGGAGGAGCAGTACTTTGGATAATAACCGGATTGATCATGGGTCCGATAACAGGACTGAGCGTAGGCGCCTATATTGTAGCCAATATTCTAAGTTCGGGCTGCCAAAAACTTTATGAATCCAGTCTGGGTATCTTGAAGCTAATTGCTGAAGATCTTAAAATAAACTACCAAAAAATCCCTCAAAATCAGCCTTTGCCCAGCTTTAATGATTGGATGAGAATTGTCAGAATTTCCATCGTTTTACCGGTCGTTTCCGCGCTCATCAAAAACAAACTTTGGCCTATCGGCGGCGGATTGGCAAGAATAGTAACCGTCAATTTTTCTCAGGCCACTGAAAGCGGAATTAAGGCCTTGCCTTCAGATTCCGACAGTCAAAAAACCTATACCAAGGAAGAGTTGGAAAATTATTGTAACAAAATCATCGAAAGTGCAGAGAAAATGCATAAAAATGCTGCTTTTGTTCATAGAAAAGCGACAAAAATAACAATTGCACCGCTAGGTTTTACAGTAGCACTTACTTTGATTCTGGATCTGATTTTATTGGCTTTAATCTGGTTTTTTATTGTCTGATAATTAAATAAAATACACGATTATTTTCTCTGTACATCTTAAACATGTAAAATAACTGTGTTAGCTGATTTATTAGTAAACTTAAAAAATTTGGTTATTTTTTGAAGTTAACACTGAATCTCCTAAAAAAGGTTTAAATCAAATTATTGAAACAGAAAATAATATTTACCCAAATCCAACAAATGATCTAATCCAAATTGAATTACCGACATTTGATTCTTACCAAATTAGCGTTATGGACATGACTGGCCGTATTGTTTATAATATTAGAAATCTTAATTCCGATACCTATAAGCTTGATGCTAAAAAACTGTTCCTCATGCATGTATAATATTATTATTACCAATAGTAAAGGCGAATTAACTTCTAAGAAAATTGTTAAGCAATAATTAAATATCAACATTTTATAAAAAGCTGCTCTTGCATAGGCAGCTTTTTTGTGCACATG
>JBIKQC010000449.1:0-4140 GCA_044349855.1 Saprospira sp. | reverse complement strand
CAATGCTTTTACCTTCGACATCACAACATATGCTATAGTACGGGTGATTGCCGGAATTGGGCTTGCCGGAGAGTTGGGTGCCGGAATCACCCTGGTTTCTGAAACGATGGACAAGGAGAAAAGGGGCTATGGCACTATGATTATAGTAACTTTTGGTGCACTGGGCGCTGTACTTGCAGCTTTAGTTGGGGCAAAGGGGCAATTTGTTACCGGACTAATTGCTTCAGTGACAGGATATACCCTGCAAAACTGGCAGGTAGTTTATCTCATCGGCGGATTTATCGGACTGCTGCTGCTCTTCCTGCGTGTAGGTGCCTATGAATCGGGTATGTTCAAAGGGATGCAACAGCATGAAGTAAAGAAAGGGGATTTCTTCTCCATTTTCAAAAAGAAAGAAAGTGCACTTAAATACCTCTACTGTATCCTTATCGGATTGCCCGTATGGTTCATGATTGGTGTGCCTGTTTCGCTTTCACAAGATGTTTTTTCGAAAGAATTGGGTATTGACGGTATTGTAAACGGAACAGCGGTGATGTTTGCCTATCTGGGCCTATCGGCAGGAGATCTGGCTTCGGGACTATTGAGTCAGCTGCTGCGCAGCCGCAAAAAAGTGGTATTCCTTTATCTGGCTTTTTCCTTTCTGCTCCTTTTGGTCTTTGTATTTATGCTCAAGGGCATCAGTGTCAATGCCTATTACTTTATCTGCTTTCTCACCGGATTTGCATCAGGTTATTGGGCGATTTTTGTCTCAATTGCCGCTGAGCAGTTCGGTACCAATATCCGTTCTACGGTAACCAACACCGTTCCCAACTTCGTTCGTGGAGCGGTATTGCCCATCACAATGAGCTTTACGGCCTTGGGCGGATTTACCGGTAATCTGTACGCTACGCTGATTGTCGGAATTGTCTGCATTCTATTAGCGGCCTTTGCCACTTTTAGTGTGAAAGAAACTTTTGCCAAGGATTTGGATTATTTTGAAACCTTGTAAAAAAGGTTATTTGAATCAATCTCCCTTCTTATCTGCCCAAGTTTTGAAAAAATACTGTTGATTATTAGGTCTATTTTCCTCCTTTTCACGAAGGGGTTCGCACTCGCGCAGGCTATTGTAACAATCTGTCGGCAATTGCTGATATAGTTCTGTGCCCTGCGTTTTCCAATCAGTCATTTGCTCGCTAACCTCTCTAATAATTTTGGCAGGATTACCTACAACTAATGACTTTGCTGGAATTATCATATTAGCTGGAACAAAGGAAAGTGCGCCAATGATGGAGTTTTCGCCCACTTGAACATCATCCATCAACACAGCATTCATGCCCACCAACACATTTTTTCCGACAGTTGCGCCATGTATAATAGCCCCATGCCCAATATGTGCCGCTTCTTCAAAAACTGCCGATTTGCCCGGGAACATGTGTACCACACAATTTTCCTGAATATTGCAACCATCTGCAACTGAGATTTCGCCCCAATCGCCGCGTAGCACAGCGCCCGGCCCTATATAACAATATGCTCCAATATTTACATTGCCTGTAACATTAGCTTGTGGATGCACAAAAGAAGTTTCATGTATGACAGGGCGGTAGCCGTTGAATTCGTAAATCATCTTTTTGAAATTTTAGGTAAAGTAATGACAAAAAACAAATAATTCTTGTTTATTATCTTATCTTATCTAATCTTATCTTCACTGAACAAAAATAATGATTCATTTACCAATTTAAACCATTCTCAAAACATGAAGAGCATTTTTTTATTTCTTGCAGCAATGTTATCGTTTGCAGTTTCCTGTACAAATGTTTCAAAAGAAGCAGGCAATATCGCAACTGTATCAGATAGCTTGCAAACTATTAAAGTAGATACAGGTGAATACAAAATAGTAAACGAAAAGCTAATTCCTTTGCATGATGGAATTAAAATAGCTTTTTTAATGACAGAAGATGGAAGGTATATTGCAAAAGCGAAAGGTGGCCCCGTTTATGAATGTTATTGTCAGGGTACTGGCAGCTGTTCTATTGAACCAGAGCCAAGAGGAATATTGAATTGCTGTTGTAACAATAGTTGTGCTAAAAAGCAGGGCGATGTGACTAATGCTACATGGCGGAAACTATCAGCCGATGCTGTTACTAATATAGACGAAATAATATTAGATAATAAAATTGATATGCTAGACAGCTTACCCAAAGAGAATCCTTTTAATGCAGAAGGTTTTAGAGTTGTTGGCAATGGTGTACTGGAATTTGAAAAGCCTGGATTATTTAAAATTGTAGAAAATGCGGGCAAAAAGGAGGTGATTCTCTTGAAAGCTGCTCCTCAAAATAATAAGATAACCTGTGATTGTAGTTGTGATAGTGGAGACTGCCAAGTAACAGGAGGCGAAACATATATCAGTTGTAGATATAAAACAAGATGCTTGATGGTTATTAATGGCAACCCCTGCAATGGTTGTCAGTGGAATCGTGTTGCCGCTACAGGCAAAAATTAAAAACAAGAAAGAGCCAAGCAGCAAAATCTCACTGTTTGGCTCTTTTTTATTAATAAAAATCTAAGCCTTTGCCTTAAATTTATTGATGGCATCTACTGTAAAGTCGGTCAAAACCAAGCGGCCACTGATGCCTGCGCGGATAGAAAGCAGCTCATCCCAATTTTCGCAACCTTCCCAGAAGACTCTTTTTAAGTCGGTCATAGCTTCGGGACTGGAGTTGGCCAATGCAAAAGCAAGTTCGGCAATAGCGTCATCCATTTCGCTTGCTGTTTCAAAAATCTCTGCATAAAGTCCTTTTTCTCTTGCCCATTCTGCATCGAAAAATTTGGTGGCATTGATGGCCATCTGCGAAAAAGCAGAAAGTCCAACCTTGCGCTCCACTGCAGGACCGACTACAAATGGGCCGATTCCAACTGCCAGCTCACTCAATTTTGCAGAAGCCGATTTTACAGCATAACAATAATCGGTAGCCGATGCAATGCCCACACCACCGCCAATTGCCTTGCCTTGTATACGACCTATAATGAGTTTGGGACATTTGCGACAGGCATTGATAACATTGGCAAAGCCCATGAAAAAGCGATGTCCTACTTCGGTATCTTTTATGGAAATCAGTTCGTCGAAGCTTGCACCTGCGCAGAAGGTTTTTTCACCTTCACTCTGCAGCACAATGACCTTAACTTCGGGGTTCTGTCCTGATTTAGTGATGGTATCGGCCAATTCGGCCAAGAGTTTAGCGGGCAAAGAATTATGTGCAGGATGAAAAAAGGTTATTGTTCCGATTCCATCGCGGATGTTAAGGGTTACATGCCCCTGTTTTGTTATGTCTTCCATCTTGTTGTTGGTTATTTCAGATAATTTCTAATTCCATTTGGATCTATTTTCCATTCCCGGAAATATCCCGTTTATAATTCTCGCCACAGCGTAGCGAGTTTTTTGAATTTTTTACTAATATTTGACAAAGAGGCAATTAAATAGAAATTTAAGAGGATTTTCTTAGCCTTCTAAAAATCGGGACCAATTTTAGACTCACTTTTTTAAAGATTTCCTAAAAATAAACATTTGACTTTGAAAACCATTGTTCCAATGATATCCGATTGAAAAGGGAATTGCTCCGAAATATTTCTTTTCATCTCTGTAAGCCGAATCGAGATCATTTTGAAATACCTTTTTGGAGAAGTCTTTCAATGGCGGTTTATACTCTCCATAGAGCTGTACTTCCCATTCTTTTTCATTCAATAATTTGTAAGGGACTCCAGTATCATCCTGAACAATGATGTCAGATTTTTTCAGAATCAGATTTCTGATTGCAGAAAAGAAATTATAGTGCAGCAGATAGGAAGCCGATTTTATAAAACAGGTAGTTTTGCGAGTAGGAATGGCGTTTTCAAGATACTTGATTGCGGCATTGGATTTCAAAAGTTTTTCATCAGACATATCTGCTGAAATATAGGTCACCCTTTTTTCTTTCCCGTCTTTTTTAATAAGTATAGTAACCCCCTCCGATTTGGCATATCCGTTCTTTGTTTTTTCAATTGTAGTTTTGTTTCCAAGACTGTCAATACCAAAAAACTCGGCGCCGGTTACATCATATCCCGAACGGCCAATACCCCAAAGAATTAGTGGAAGTACACCGTCCACTTTTTCTTTTCTTTTGATAT
>JBIKQC010000448.1:0-4144 GCA_044349855.1 Saprospira sp. | reverse complement strand
TCAATTTCAATATTTTTCCTAATCCTGCTTCCGATCTGATCGCAGTACAGGTAAACGGTCTTTTGAAAGACGATGTAAAGGTAAGCTTATATGATATGCTGGGCCGCAATGTTAAAACAGATTTTATCAATGCAGGTCAGACTATTGCTTATTTCGATACGCAGACCTTGTATGACGGTACTTATCTTATTGTCATTGAGAATGGAACAAATTCCACTACTAAAAAAGTAGTGATTAAAAGAGATTAAGATCCGCTTTAAGTCCGGATAATAATTGCTAATTTAGCCCTGTGAAAGCGGGGCTTTTTGTTTTGTGATAATTGTCATTTGGGTGATCATTATGTAAACAGTTAAAATAGATTTAAGACAATCAAACAGGTCACTCCTACGGAGCTTTGATCATTACGGCATTACATGCCTAAGGACAGGTCGCCCCGATGGGGCTGGAACAGGGTATAGTAGGGGGCGTTAGATCTATCGACCCTACTATTTGACCAGAAATCCAAAACTCACCTTACAATCTGACTGGCAATTACTGATAAAAAAGCTTATATTTGCCAAAATTAACAATTCATGAAAGTCAGTGCCTTTACCTTTATCAAAAATGCCGTAATATATGATTTTCCCATCATTGAAGCAATACAGTCTGTATTGCCGCTCTGCGATGCCTTTGTAGTGGCAGTAGGAAAATCTGAAGACGCTACTTTAGAACTGATTAAAAGTATAAATGATCCAAAAATTATCATCATAGAAACTGTTTGGGACGAATCGCAACGCAAAGGCGGCAAGGTGCTGGCTATGGAAACAGATAAAGCATTGGCAGCCATACCTGCCGATTCTGATTGGGCCTTTTATATTCAGGGCGATGAAGTATTGCACGAATCGCAGCTGAAGGCTGTTAAAGACGCCATGCTAAAGTACAAAGACGACAAAAAAGTTGAAGGGCTTTTATTCAAATATCTGCATTTTTACGGCTCTTATGACTATGTCGGCAACAGTTCCAAATGGTACAGAAATGAGATTAGGGTTATCCGTCCCGGAATTGGCATTTACTCCTATAAAGATGCACAGGGTTTCCGAAAAGGTGATAATGAAAAACTGAAAGTAAAGGCTATAGATGCCTGCATCTATCATTACGGCTGGGTAAAAGACCCGAAAACTATGCAAAAAAAGAAACTGAATTCCAATAAATTCTGGCATGAAGACAGCTGGATTGATAAAAACGTGGCTAAAGGCGAAGAATTCAATTTTATGGGAATTGACAGTCTGCAACTTTTCAAAGGACAGCATCCCAAACTGATGCAGCCAAGAATTGACAAAATGAACTGGAAATTCGATTACGATATCAGTTTCAACAAAATAAAGTTTAAAGACAGGGTAAAATCGATGCTTAACGAATATCTTGGTATTGATTTGAATTATAGAAATTATAAACTGCTCAGATGAAATCACTTGACCTGACTGAAGAGCAATTGGATATTATCAATTCCAGCGGCAATATAAAAATCAATGCTGTAGCCGGTTCGGGAAAAACGACGACTATCATTGAATATGCGCGTACACGCCCGCGAAACAGCAGAATTCTCTATCTCGCTTTTAATAAATCGGTAAAGCTGGAGGCGGCCAAAAAATTCTTTGAAAAAGGCATCGACAATGTTATTGTAGAAACTGCGCATTCCCTGGCTTATAAATATGTGGTTCACCGTTTCAATTATAAAATTAGAACACAGGAATACAAGGGTACCGACGTTGTGGAAATTTTAGGCATGAAAGTCGCCGGCGACAAACATGATGTCTATGTGGTGGCCAATCATATCCTGAAATTCAGCGCCTATTTCTGCAACAGTGAGAAGGAAAAACTGTCGGATCTGAATTATATGGATCTGGTTCAGGAACAGGAAGCTAAGGTTTTTGTAGCAAAACATTATGACTATATCGCACTGCAGACCAGAACTTTTCTTGGTAAAATGTATAAGGGCGAAATTGAAATCACACATGATTTTTATCTGAAACGCTTTCAGATGCTGAATCCCCAGCTGCCTTTCGATTATATACTTTTTGATGAGGGGCAGGATGCCTCAGCGGCTATGCTCGCTGTTTTCTTTAATCAGGAGGCGACCAAAGTAATTGTTGGCGATACGCATCAGCAGATTTATGGCTGGAGATTTGCGGTCAATTCTCTTGAAAAGGCAAATTTTAAAACTTTTCAATTGTCCAACAGCTTCCGTTTTTCCCAGGAAATTGCCGATCTGGCCTTAGAAATATTGGAAAGAAAGGAACAATTGGGGACCTTCGAACCGGTTAAAATAATCGGTAGGGGAAATTTTAACGAAGTAAAAGTAAAAGCTATTTTAGCCCGCACCAATCTTGGTCTGCTGATGCGCGCCATTGAATATGTAACAGAGAAAAAAGACTTGGGAAGCCTTTATTTTGAAGGCAATATCAATTCCTATATGTATGCCGATGAAGGTGCATCGCTCTATGACATCCTGAATCTCTACAATGGAGAGAAGAAAAATGTTCGTGATAAGCTCCTGAAAAACATGAAGGATATTGTTGAATTGGAAGATTATATCGAAAAAACTGAGGATGTCCAATTGGGAATGATGTTGGAAATTGTCAAAGAATACGGCAATAAAATTCCAGGCATTCTTCGCATGATCAAGGATAAACATGTGGAAAACAATGAAAGGGAAAAAGCCGATATCATTTTTTCGACAATCCACCGCTGCAAAGGACTGGAATATGATACGGTGCAACTGGTAGATGATTTTCTGACTGATGAAAAGCTGGAGAAACTGCTCAATGTTTCGGATAAAAGTGATTTAAACTTTGCGAGGCTAAATGAGGAAATCAATCTGTTATACGTGGCGGTTACGCGGGCAAAAAATCAATTAACGATACCTGACAGTTTATTACCGCTTGACTTTCCTACTTCTTACAGAATCAGGGTGACCCGACCGCCTGTAAAGGAAGAAAAATATGAAAAAAGTAAAACTTCGAAACCAAAGTCAGGTGAATCAAAAACCAAAAATGCTGCACCAAAACCCAGTGCCGAAAAGCTGAATGCCGGTGCCCCCTGGTCGGATGAACAGGATCAGGAATTAGTTTTGCTTTATGAAAGAGGTGAAACTATTGTAGATTTGTCAAGACATTTCAGCCGCTCTGTTGGGGCAATCAGATCGAGACTGACAAAGTTGGACCTGGTGTAAAAACTACTGCAATCTAAATTTCAAAACAGTTTCCATTTCAACAGCAATTGCATTGCCTTTATAAAAAGCCGGTTTTGAAAATTTCAACAAACGAAGTACCCTCATTGCTTCTTTGTCCAATAGCACATGTACTCCTTTTTTAACACAGATATTTTCAATTTTTCCTTCAATATCAATAGTGAAACATAGGATTATTTCACCCATGATCCCATTTTCCCTCGCCTCTAAAGGATAGTAAATTTTTGAGGTCAAAAACTTAATTAAGGATTTTTCTCCTGTAGATATTTTAGGCGAAATATATTGCAGGGTATCATTATCTAGTGTTGTGTTATCTTTGATTTGGCGTGAAAAACTTTTACATATTTACCATTTACAATATAACATTTTACAAGGCGTAATACAATAAACAAAACACAAATTACCTAATCCACAAACAGCTCCAGATGAGCGATATTTTTGTAGCAGTGAAAACTGCGAAGGAAAAGAACCCTGTAGGGGGTGACATTTTGTTTATCAAACATTTTTTAAAATGCTGCTCCTACGGAGCTCTATTCAATTTTTTGCCGGCGGCTACAAAAATGTCGCCCCGATGGGGCTGCAACCCGGGAAAATAAATATGCGAATATTGTTATAATTTAATTGGAGAAAATCAATTATTATATAAAGTTTTAAATATACTAAAAGCCCTCCTATTTTGATATGGAAGGGCTTTATAACTTTTATTGAAAGTCCAAAAAGATTCACATTTTGGTTCGCTGACAATTTAATTATTAATGTGAATCAAGTGTTGGTTTTATAAAACTAATATATTCACAAAACCTTGTTAAACAATCAAACAGGTCACCCCTACGGGGCTTTTTTTTCATCTTATTCAATTATAGCTAAGAACATTTGACTCCTACGGAGCCATTTTTCGCTCCAGAGGAGCGACCT
>JBIKQC010000447.1:0-4153 GCA_044349855.1 Saprospira sp. | reverse complement strand
ATTTTTAAAATAAAAAGGGCTGTCCATTATTGATGTTAGACAGCCCTTTCAATATACCGAGTAGAACTTATTAAAACGCAGTATCCAATTTTTCTTTAAAAATGGTGTATTGTCCGGAGTTGCCGGGAAGAATTTCTAAACTCTCACCATTTTCGGTTTTGAGTTTGGTATCTTTTTTCTTCATTGCGGTCAACGTAGTCATATAGATCACATTGGATGAGATTGTAGTCAAAACCCCATTACTATACTGGTACAAGTAATAGTCACCGTTAGGAGAAGTGATATAAAATGTCAACACATCACCACGGGCAGGGTCAGGAAGTATTTCAAGTCCTCCTGCAAGCATCTGACCGATATGTTTGCCTTTCAGATTGGATAGTCCAATTTTACCGGTTGAAACAAATGACTGTGTTTTTTGGCTCCATTTAAGCGTTATGACAGGTAAAAGGAATGTATGTTTAACAGTTTCAGGGAGCAACAGACGGTTTTCTTCGATAACCTTTGCCCAAGCTTTTTCAATATCTGCTGTGTCTTTTAATATATTTGCCAATCGGCTTTTCATTTTCAAATTGCTTGTGCCTTCATAATTGATTTTTTCCATACTTTCTTCGTTACTTGTCAAATCTGTTACAATCAGATTAGTCAGCAAGTCAGGAATCGGAAAGTTTAGCAACATGGCCATATTGAATTTGTACTCAATAATACTGTCCAAATCAAAGCTGATATCGCCTGCAGCATCAACGTCTATTTTTGGCATTTTGGGTTTAATAAAACCTCTGTTGAAATCAAATTTCCCGATAATATTTACCATTGCATCAGCTTCAGAAATACTCAGTATATTGCCTGTGGAAGCCGGGTTTTCAACTTTAGCTGAGTCACCAAAATGGTAGACTTCGGCATTTGCATCATATTTTATGACACCTTCAGCAGTAAAAATTTGTTTATCATTTCCCGATTTAGGTTCGAGAATTCTTGGATATAGGTGCAGTGAGTCGGTAGCTAAAAATAGCCCGACCTGCAAACGTTCACCCTCTATATTTTCAGGAGTTTTGAAGTCAATGAGTACATTTTTCTTGTCTATTCTCGATTTGATTGTGAACCATTGCGGGTTAGGAATTACTTTGGAATTTAGTTTGGCATAACCTTCAAAGTTTAGGTTTTTGGATTGGGCGCTCATTTTGATATCACCTTTAAACTTTGACCCTTTATCCAGATAGAAACTGTCCTGCCCACCTACACTGCCATTACCAGTGGTAATGCCATCTTCCACTTTTATTTCTTTAAATAGAATTTCCTGATCTTTTAATCCATCTACATTAAATTCGAGATAGCCGCTCGCTTTGTACTCTACTTTACTGATGACCTGAATACTTGCCTTTACGATGTTGTGATTTTGGTTCGCAGTATCGGCAATGATTCTTGCTTCTTCAAATGAATTCATAGAAGCGGCACCTTGAATATCAACGAGGCCGCCTTTTGGCACAATGAATGCGTCTGCAACACGTATGTTCTCAACGCCATTTACATTGAGTGAACCTATATTGAGATCATATACTGCCCTTACGGCTTCAAAAGAGAGTGAATCCTGCCCATCACCTAATGCCAGGAACATACCCGGATTTCCTGTAGAGGATTCTATGAGAACGGTTTTCTTATCCATATCCCAAGTGAATTTGTCCAATTCAGTCTGGTATTTATTAAATGGAAGGTCAGTCATGATCGATTTGTCCAAGGCTTTAAATTCTCCTTTTCGTTTTTCAAAGTCGACCACAGCCTCTACACTTTCATTTCTGAAAGCTGGTTCTGTCTCCCCTGATTTTTTAATTTGAATAATTGAGGTAGCCGAAGTAATTTTTTTCTTGCCAAATACTAAATCTCCCATAGGATTGGATTTCATCATTCCTTCATCCCAATCAAATGTTCCGTATCCCATCACACCTTTTCGGGTAAGATTCAACAACCCGGTAAGTGTATGTTTCCTCTCTGCAAAAAATTTGAAGGGTGCATTTTTATTTACATCGGTTTCAATAAACATAGAGTCATTGTATGGAATCCAGTCTATGTAGACGGAGTCACCAAAAACAAATGGAAATTCTACACCATCTATAACCTGTTCCCTGATAGTAAAACTGTCTACGCGGTCAGTAATAAACTGCTCAGGCAGAAATTCAATGTATTCCGATTCAATAGCTGCACCCAAGAAATCGAGTCGGCCTCTTCCGATAAGTCCCTGATTACTCATACCATAAAGGCCGGTATAATTGCCTTTTCCTTTGGTACTTTCTTTATTGTAAACCGGAAATCCTATTTCAGGAGTTTCTGCCTCAAAGCCAAATGACAGGTCAAGGTACATAACTCTAAGCGGCTCAGTCACCACAGGGAAAATATCGGAAGAATGGAAACTGCCATCAAAAACAAGTGCATTTGGTTCGAAACGATCTACTGCATTAATTGTGAATGGTGAAACTTTGTAAAAGAAGGTATGACGGCTGTAAATCATGTCAGCATGTTTGTTCATGCGGTTTAATCGTTCGTAATACACATAGCCGGTGTCTGTACTTTCGAATGATGGCAAATTAAAAGGAACGTTAGGATCCAGTTTTAATTTACCGGATTTATTATTCGGCTGGTCAATATTAAGTTTACCCGAAGTGTTATAAATCGGATTGTTAATAATTATTTTCTTTTCAGAGGGGATGCCGCTTTGGTCAACCAGTCGGTTGGATTTATAAAAACCTGCAAATTTTTTATTTTCTTCTGCTTGGTATTGTTCACGCTCAAAAATGAAGAAGTTAATATAGTCAATTGTATCCATTTTTACTAAAAAGGAATCATATTGAAATTCAAACATTTTCCCGGTAAACCTCAATAACCCAGCATACATGGTACCGTCAAAATCCATATCTCTGTTTTTCTTCAGTGATACCTTTTGTGCATGCGGCTCCGCCCATACTCCACGGGGTTCGGAAAGGACAAAGCTCTGTACGCCATTTGTAGTCATTAATTTATCCTGAATATTCAGTACGGCATTTGCGCCGTTTTCAGATTTTTGAGGAGCTGATTTTACTTTAATATTGTCATAATCATATTCACTTTTTTTATTGATTGAATTTTTATAGTGGAAAAGTTTTTCACGCAGCACTACAACAGAATCTGTAAAATCAAAAGTCACAAAACCGTCTGCAATCATATCCTGAATGATTGTCCAGCCATTGGAAGAGTTGTGCTGAGGACCAAGAACATCATTGCAGAAAGAAAGTACGTCTGAGGCTTCTATACAGCCGAATTTATACTTTTTGGGAAAGTTTCTTTCAAAATCTTTCCAATCTTTATAACTTTTAATGATTTTGTACGCTGGATTGTTCTTTTTCTGAATCTCGGAAATTTCACGGCAATTCATAATTGTTAATTTTTCCATCCTTTTGTCAAGAACTGTTAGAAGTTCATCAATGCCTATCCTACGGGCATCAAAAATGGGTAGTGGTTCAACAACTACATCGGGCGCGGGAACATCAGTCAATTCTGTGCTGTCTATTACTGGGTCGGGGTTGTTTTTTTTGCGCTCCTGCTCTTCCAGATACCACTCAGGACATTGTCCCGGATCTCGTTCACACAATTCCTCAATACTTTCAGGTTCTTCCCACTCATTGCTGGTACTGTAACTTCCGCATGTTCCATCCTGTCTTGCTTTAAAAGTCTCACCCAATTTTTCGGAATACAGTGCAAATTTGATAATGGGATTTATAGTTATAATAGACAAATATTTCTCATTTTTATCTATATCAAAATAAAGGTCAGAGTGAAGATCAAGATCTGTATCGCTGTCTCCTATGTGAATATATATACTGTCTATGGGCCATCTAATATGCCCTGTATTCATTTCAGACTGTTGAAGTGAATTGAAGAATGGTACTTTTGAAGCTTTACTTTTTCCTCTGTTAAGATCAATTTCCCTTTTTTGAATATTATAAACAATACGAATATTAGGGTGAAAAATAGAATCGGTACCTGATTCTCCGGGGAAATATAAACTGACCTTTGCATCGTTTGAAACGACCCGTTCGCCTTTATAAATATTAAACTCAGAACCTTCAGCCCTTGCACAAAGTTTCCCTTCACGGTTTGTGATAGTGATGATAGAGCGGCCGTGTTC
>JBIKQC010000446.1:0-4154 GCA_044349855.1 Saprospira sp. | reverse complement strand
CAAAATAAAAATTCAGTGAAATGTAGACTATCCTTAATAAAATATAAAGTCCGTATGACTTTTCTTAAATTTGGATTTCATTAAATTCGCAGTATTCTTACAACCTAAATTTCATTTAAGTAATTTATTGAGTTAACATTAGCGGAAAATTTATCCTTTTTTAAATGAAATAGTTTACTGAATTTTAAAATACAAAATATAGGATATTAGTTTTATCTTATTTTAAAAATAGAAAAGTGCCGCCTCCTAATCATGGAAACGGCACTTTTTTTCTAAATAAAAATCAGAATTCTATTTAAGCAAATCAGCTAAATTGCCTATTTTATCGGCTACAGCCCTTCCTTTTTCGTCAAATTTGACGGTGCAGGCCTCTACATCTTTGGCATGTTCAAAAACTAAAATCCATTTTTCGTAAACTGCTCTATTGAGAAAATATTCTTTCTCAATCATTGTCTGCAGTGGTCGTACGTCATAGCCCATCACATAAGGAATAGGCATATGGCTGGGGGAAGGAATCAGGTCGGCGCAATAGACCACTTTTTTACCTTCAACCATTATATATGGCAGCATCATTGCCTCAGTATGTCCGTAGGCAAAAAGCAGACTGAAATTATTGAACCACATGGTCTGTGCATCATAAGGTGCTGCCTCCAGAAACTTCAGTACTCCTGCTTCCTGAAGTGGAACAAAATTTTCCTGTAAAAAGGAAGCTTTTTCGCGGTTATTGGGTTTCATTGCCCAATCCCAATGAATTTTATTAGTCCAATAGGTAGCTTTTGAAAAAGTAGGAACATATTTACCTTTTTTCATGGAAACAGCACCGCCTACATGGTCAAAATGCAGATGCGTCAGCAATACATCTGTAATATCTTCCGGTTTCAATCCAACATTTTTCAAAGATTTCAATAAGCTGGATTCTCCATGCGGCTCATAATGCGAGAAAAATTTCTCAGACTGTTTATCACCGATACCTGTATCGATTAGAATATTTCTGTCTTCTGTCTGAACGAGCAGGCAACGCATTGCCCAGGTACAAAGATTTTTTTCATCAGGCTTTTCCAGTTTTTCCCACATGGTACGTGGAACAACACCAAACATGGCCCCGCCATCGAGTTTAAAATAACCGGTATCAATGATTGTGAGTTTCATTTTATATGAGATGAAAGTTGAAAGATGAAAGGTAGATTGATTAGTATGGTTTTTGTAGGATTGAATGGTCGTTCGCCCTACAAAATTAAACAAATTCCAATCTCAAAAACTAGAATCCAATTTTCTTATCAGGTTCTGTCAATGTTTTTTTGAGTGCGGCCATGCGCAATGCAGTTACAGCAGCCTCAATTCCTTTATTACCGTGCACACCACCTGCCCTATCAATAGCCTGTTGCTGATCATTTGGCGTCAGTACGCCGAATATAAAAGGTTTTCCAGAAGCTATGCCCAACTGTTGGAGGGCTGTTGCTACAGACATATTGATATATTCGTTATGTGAAGTATCGCCCTTAATGACACAACCGATACAGATAACGGCATCAACTTTGTAGGAGTTAGCAAGCATTCTTGCACCAACAGGTAATTCAAATGTGCCGGGAACCCAGATAGAATAGATATTTTTTTCCAATGCACCATGTTCCACCAAGGTATCAAAACAGCCCTTGTAAAGTGCCGATGTGATTTCCTCATTCCATTCGGCAGTGACGATACCAAAACTCATTTCTTTAGCATCGGGCATCTGTTCTTTTTTATAATCTGATAGGTTTTTATCTGAGCTGCTCATGTAAGTTTTATTTAAATACAAACGGACAAACAGGATTATTTGCCTGCCTGTCCGTAATGAAGTTCTTAAGTAAAAAAATTACTAGTCTTTTCCGCCTAAACGGATTATATCTTTTTCAACAGCCAGTCTAGATGCTGCTTGTGGATAGTCTTTTTTGAGTCGCTGCAGCAATTTAACAGCTTCTGCATTATTTTTTTTCACATCACTTTGAAGAAGTGCTGCTTTGCGGATATGAATAGGTGACGTTACATCATTTGGATAATGATCTGCTGCCTGTAAATAAAATTTTAAAGCTGCATCCATATCGTTCAATTCAGATTTTGCATCACCGATCATGCCATATACTTGGGCCTGCATCAAAGGATCTTTACCTGAATAATTATTTAGATATTTCACTGCATCTTCAAATTTTCCTGTTTGCAACAAAGCTGCGCCAGCCATAAAATATGCGCGTTTACCGGCACTTGTGCCACCATACTCTTTAATGAAGTCAAGCAGACCTGTAAAATTACCCTGTTGACCGGGAAGGTTGCGGCCGGTTAATGCTAGGCCAAAGGAATCTATACTAAAAAAGTACTCTGCCCGAAAAATTTCTTCGCCGGCTCTTTTTTCACGCGGGCCCTGATACATAAAGAAATATGCATACAAGCCGCCGATAACGATTACAATTAAGAGCAACGCTCCATAAATGATGTTTTTATTTTTTTCAAACGTACCAAGAGCTTTATTCTTGAATGCGTCTACATCGAACTCTCCAATCTGTACTTTAGTTGGTTCTTGTTGTTGATTTGACATTGCAGATTTGTTATTTAACGCTAAAATATAGGTGTTATCGGTATTTCAGTAGAAAATACGGTTATCTTATAAAAAGACGCCTGCAAAGATACACAAAGTTTTTATCTATCCGATTTTTTTTAATAATTTTTATAATTTACAGAACTGCCTAAAGATTTTTAGGTTAAAGCTTGTGTATATGTAGCAGTGCTGTGTATTTTTACAGTTTTAGAAACAAAAATATCTTTATGAAATATTATTTTACAGTTTTTTATCTGTATTTTCTGTCTTTTTTTGGCAGTACTGCAGGTCTTACTGCACAGACCTCAAATTTTTACCAGTTATCTGAAAACACAGTTATCAGTTTAATTACCTGTACTCCCGGCAATCAGGTTTACAATATATTTGGTCACAGTGCAATAAGAATTTTTGAACCTGAAACCAACAGAAACGAAGTTTATAACTATGGAACCTTCGATTTTGATCAACCAAATTTCATTTGGAAGTTTATTACAAGAACTGTACAGTACAAATTGAGTAAAGTCAGTTTTAAATATTTTATGAAGGAACTGCAGGCTGAACATAGGGGCGTATCTGAACAGATTTTGAAGTTAAATCAACAGCAGAGGCAGAAACTTTTTGAATATCTTGAAACCAACTATCTACCGCAAAATCGGGAATATCTTTACGACTTTTTCTATGACAATTGCGCGACTCGTATTCGCGATGTGATGAACAAAGGAATTGCTGAAGTTAAAATTAAGGATGTCCCGTCAAAAAAACGATTTAGAGATTTTTTGGATGAGTACCTGCAGCATGATCCCTGGCTCAATTTTGGCATCTATCTTATTTTGGGCCTCGAAGCAGATAAAATCTGCACATACAATTTTCAGATGTTTTTACCTGACTATCTTTCAAGTAACCTGGGCAAGTCAACAATGAACAATGCACCTCTTCTGGAAGAGGCAGAATGGCTGCTGCCCAAGCCGGAACCCAATAAATATAAAGGTGGATTTTTTACTCCAATTGTTTTTACCTTTTCCCTGTTATCGCTTGGACTTGGTATAATCTTTGGTCTACACAAAAAAATTGTATTGGTAAATATCTGGGAAATATCGTTTTATACTGTCATGGGTCTAGTAGGTGTTTTCCTGTTATTTATGTGGTTTGGTACCGATCATATTGCCACACAAAAAAATCTCAATATTTTATGGGCAAACCCGCTCTATCTTATCTGGATATTTATCGGTTTCCGTAAAAAAATTACTAAATTTGTTCTTTATATGGGATATTTGCTTTTTGTAAGTAATATTATTGCCATTTTAATTTTTGTTTTTCCCCTGCAGCAGTTTAATTTTGCTGTACTGCCGATAATTCTACTCATGATAGTACAACTTGGTAACAGGTTATTTATAAAGAAATTAAACTAAGTTTTATCCAAAACAGAATGAAAGCAAAATTTATAATACTGTTATTACTTTTACTGACAAACCTTGTCAGGGCTCAAGCTGATGGTATGTATCGTATTAAACTGATGACTATAAGTAAAGATTCTGACAACAGAATTTTTAATAAACTGAAAGATTTAGGCATTGTAAGTTACGAA
>JBIKQC010000445.1:0-4155 GCA_044349855.1 Saprospira sp. | reverse complement strand
ATGATTTTCAGGATAGTACTTTTCATGATTCCGCTTATATTTAATGCTGTTTCTGCAAAGTTAAGAATATGCTCATTGCAACTGAAGCTTGGATTAAAAAATATTATTATATTAGCGATGTATAATTTATTATTTGTGCTCGATTATTTGTTCCGGGTTTTATACATTAAGTCTAACGTCTGCCCTTTTATCTTTTATCTTTTATCTTTTACCTTTCATGAGTATCTATAAATCACATATAAAAACCAATCAGGCGCAATTTACCGAAAACCGCGCAAAAATGCAGGAACTGATTGACAAACTGAACCTTCATCTTGCCGAAAGCCGCTTTCAGGGCAAAGATAAACAAATTGACAAGGCCCGAAAATTGGGCAAACTTACCGCGCGTGAGCGTATAGAACTGCTGCTTGACCAGGATTCTTTTTTTCTGGAACTGCTGCCGCTTATTGGTTTGGAAACAGACGGATTCGGTCCCGGCGGAACAACTGTTGCCGGAATTGGCATAGTTGAAGGCAGACTCTGTGTCATCAATGCCAATGTAGGCACCAATAAAGGCGGAGCGATCGACAAAGCCACCCTGCAAAAAACTACCCGAGTGAGCGAAATTGCCGCAGAAAACGGTCTGCCGGTTATCAACTTGGTTGAATCATCCGGTGCAAATTTGCCTGAGCAGGAACAGATATTTAATTACGGCGGAGTTATTTTTAGAGAAATTACCCGTCGATCCCGTCAGGGACTCACAACAATTTCAGTAGTTTTTGGCAACAGTACTGCCGGCGGAGCCTATGTTCCTGGTATGTCCGACTATTCCATTTTTGTAAAAAACAATGCAAAGGTATTTTTGGCCGGACCACCCTTAGTGAAAATGGCCACCAATGAAGTTGTTGATGAAGAAACATTGGGCGGAGCCGATATGCATAGCCGTGTTTCCGGCGTTTCCGACTATCTCGCTGAAGATGAATATCATGCCCTGCGCCTTGCCCGCGAGATTATTAGCTTTTTACCCGAAGAGCAGCCGCATTTTGAACCAAAAGAACTGGTCGCTCCGCCACTGTACAATGCCGAAGAACTGCTTAGCATCGTCCCGGCGGATATCCGCAAACCTTTTGATGCCCGCGAACTCATTGCCCGAGTTATTGACGGTTCTGATTTTTCGGAATTTAAACCTGATTACGGCACTACGCTCATTTGCGGCTTTGCCCATATCAGCGCTTATCCGGTAGGTATTTTGGCAAATAATGGCGTTTTGTTTTCCGATGCCGCCAACAAGGGGACGCATTTTATACAACTTTGCAACCGTCAGAATATTCCGCTGCTCTTTTTGCAGAATACGACCGGATTTATGGTTGGCTCGGCCTACGAAAAGGAAGGCATCATAAAACATGGCGCGAAACTCATCAATGCAGTTTCCAACAGCGATGTGCCCACAATAACATTATTGATCGGCTCCTCTTACGGAGCGGGCAACTATGCCATGAACGGCAGGGCCTATCAGCCGCGTTTTTTATTCAGTTATCCAAATTCACAGATTGCTGTGATGGGACCTGAGCAATTGACCGGAGTCATGACCCTCATTCAGCGGCAGGCTGCCGAACAGGCCGGCATTCCCTTCGACGAAGAAAATGCAGCTCAGATTTCAGAATACATGATGCAGCAGGTGCGCGCCACCTCTTCTGCCTGGTATGCTACCGGACAGGGCTGGGATGACGGAATCATTGACCCACGTGACACAAGAACTGTTTTGTCCATCTGCCTGGCAGTGGTCAATAATAAAGCGATCAAAGGAACTGAGAATTTTGGGGTGTTCCGGATGTAGTTAATACACTTCAGACATTAAACCCGATTATTAAAAGATCTTAAAAATCGCTCCACAGAAAGACTGAGATATATCATCTGACAATAGAGACCATTTTCTGTCAAGTTTTTGGATTTCTTCCAAAATGCTGCTGCTGTCTACCGATAATATTCTGAGTTCTTCCTGCAATTCAGATAAACTTGCAACTTAAGCCAGTCTTCTGTAAAGGGAACTGTCATTATTTTTTGTTGAATTATATTATTCTAAATAACAAAACCTGTTCAAAGAGAACAGGTTTTGTGTATATCTACTTAGCGATTTATCGGTTAATGCTAATTTAAAAAATCCATTCCGCCATCCGCTTCTTTTTCTTTGAAATTTTTCTGAATTGGTGCAGATAGTTCAGTCATTTGGCAAGGAACAAAATAAAGATCCAAAGTTGATTTACCGCTTCCCACACCGCAGAGGGTGAAATGTTTATCGCTGACTTTAAAAGTCATTTCATTGGTGCTGCTGCGGCCGAAAGGAAATACCTCTACAGTAACAGTTTCTCCCGATTCGGAATTGATACTGTAAACGGCTCGGGTATCTTCTTGATCCAGATTGAAAATAAGAAAACCGCGGGTTGAAATTTTTACCAGCATACCTTTAAATGCTTCCAAAATCTGAGTTTTCATTTCGGCAGGCAATTGGCCAAGCAGAGCATTTTTGTCCACTGTGGTTTTTTCGTCCAATTTCCAAAGCTTGCCAAATGCCGTTTTTAGTGCGGAGGAATTGGCATTATTGGCAATTTCATCCTCGTATTCTGCCTGAAGTTCACGTTCCTGAAGTCTTCCATCCGTTTTAATGAATTTTTGACAGTGTTGCTGAATCAAGTCTTCGGCTTTATCGTGTAAATTTTCTTCCGCTTCTTTGAGGGCATTGTATGCCAATTGCAGATCACCCTGACGCAGGTAAAGCAATCCAAGCTGAAAAAAGCCTTCTCCTCTGCCCAGCACTTCCTTAGTCATGCCTTTAAAAGCTGCTTCGGCTTCATCATAACGCTTCAGTTCAATAGCCAATTCCCCCTGTTTTTGATGCAGGCGCCAACGGGCATCGAACACGACATCCAAACCTATTTCAAGATAATTGAGCGCCTGTTCCGGTTTGTGAAGGGCATAGTAAGAATCAGCCAGGCCAAGATAGGAATCAGGATCTTCATCATCCAATTTCATCACCAGTTTGTAATCCTCTATAGCTTTGTAGAAATCTCCTCTGCGCTGCAGGGCGATTGCTCTTTTTTTATAGGGAAAGGCTGTTGAACTGCCGCTTCTTTTTTCAATATCAACGGCATCGCTGTAACAATAAACGGCTTCCTGGAGTTCGCCTATTTCAAGATAGTAATCACCAAAATTTATTCTGAATTCTATATCATCGGTATGATTTTCAATCAAAAACTGAAAATCTTTTTCAATTCCTTCGCGGTCTTCAGACTCTTTTAAAAGTTCAATACGCTGAAAACGCCAGGGAATTTCATTTGGATTGACTTGAAGGAGTGTATTCAGATCCGCCAGAGCTTCCTCGTTATTGTCAAGGTTTTTATTTATGTATGCACGCAAATCCAAGGCATTTGTATGCAATGGATTGATTTCAATAGCTTTATTCAATTGTAGCAAAGTGGCTTCATCATCTGACGCACCCAGATAATAAAGTGCGATGGCATAGTATAAATCAGCATTTTTACTATTAATAGTCAGCAGTTTATCAAAAATTGCTTTTGCTTCCCCATCGTCATTCAGTTGCAATTTAGCAATAGCCAATGCCATTTGATTTTCAAAATTTGGACTCAGATCAACTGCTTTTTTCAGACAGGGCAATGCAGCATCAGCATCATTAAGTGACAGGTAATATTCACCTTTATAATAGTGACCAAATGCTTCATTGGAATATTCAGTAACTGCTTTTTCGGACAGGGCTCCAAGGTCAGTCAGTTTTTTTGATTTGTAAGCTTGCTCAAGGGCTGCAAGCAGTTGCGCTTTATCCATCGTTAAGTAGTTATTAGGTTAGCATGGGCTTTTGAACGAATGGCAATCCGATCTAAACTTTTGATTATTAGATAGGAATGTTACATTCAGGTTCACTTATTCGTTAAGTTGGTTCAAAATACATAAAAAAGTGAAAATTTCAATTTTTTGAAAATTAATATTAGAATAAAATTTCAAAAACAGGCAAAGTCATGAAAAGTATGACTGAGAGGATGGCTAAAACTGATCATTATCTCAGCTTTAGATGTTAAAATTGTGATTTTACAAAACAGGGTAGTTTGAACATCTTTTTACATATTTACAGATATTTCAAAAATGCAACTTCAAGTTACAATG
>JBIKQC010000444.1:0-4169 GCA_044349855.1 Saprospira sp. | reverse complement strand
AGTTTTTTGTGACCCATCAATACGGTATTGAGCGGGTTAAAATTGTCGAAGGCAAAGTGATCCTGTTTCAGAACCGACATACGGGTGCCGGGCTCCAAAGAGATCTGACCGGTTGTAGGGTCCATTTCACCTGAAATAATTTTCAGGAAGGTGGATTTTCCTGCTCCGTTGGCTCCGATGATGCCATAGCAGTTACCGGTTGAGAAGACAACATTTACTTCATCGAACAAAATGCGTTTGCCAAAACGCATAGATAAATTGCTTACTGTCAGCATGATATAAAAGAGAAATGATTAAAATTAAATAGGATAAAATCCGTATAACAATAGCTTGTCAAAGCCTGCTAAAAAACAGCTGCAAAGGTAGTTAAATTTGTATAAAGTTTTATTTTTCTGATATTTTAAATCCGAAAATCATCTCAGATTTTTATCAAACAGTCCTTTCGAAGCAGTAATTTTATTCTCTGTTTTTCCGATTCTGAAAACTGATTATTCTTAAGATTGACAGATTTGAGTTTTGAACAGTATTTTATATTTTCGGGAACTGTTGTCAGACAGTTATTGGCCAAATCCAATACCATAAGTTCTTTTAAATTTCCGATACTGTCAGGCATCGTTTCGAGAAAGTTTTTAACAAGTCCTAATTCTTGCAGAGCAGTTAAATTACCAATATTTTCAGGCAGTTTTTTTAGCCTGTTATTATCGGCCTCTAAACTCCAGAGGGCGGTCATTTCACAGATAAAACCGGGAAGTTCTTCAAATCTGTTTGAACCCAATCCAAGTTTTACCAGTTGCAAAGCAGCAATTTCAGGGGGCAGATTACTGAGCTGGTTTCCTTCAAGAAAAAGGAAATCCAAAGACTTCAACTGACTTACTGATGCCGGAATTTCTTCCAGACGGCAATTTCCCAAGTGCAGAATTTCGGTATGCTGCAGTTCCCATATAAAATCCGGAATAGGCAGACCTTCATCCCAAGCCTCAAAATTAAAATAGGTCCCGCATAGAAGCCATTTCAGAGCGTCTGCGTCAAAATCAGGCAGAACCTCTGAAAAGTTCAGCAGCTTAAAAGCGTTTTCATATTCCTTGAAATCGAAATCTATTCCCATTGCCTTAATCAGTTCCAAAGCAAGATCAATATTAACAGAATCTCCGGAATGCAGCAAAGACTTTATTTTATCCTGCATATTAAAAAACAATTTTGCAATTGGGCAGTAACTTTCGGATCTTGTACCGCTCTTCGGAAGAAAGATAATTGCTTTCCAGATAAAGTTCTTTCAGCTTTTGCAATCTACGTATTGAGGTCGGAATAGCTTTTAATTCATTTTCGGAAAGATCCAAATATTCCAAATTTCTGAGTTTTGAAATTGAAGCAGGTATTTCAGTCAGTCTGTTATTGAGCAGGCAAAGCTTTTTCAGCCGCTTCAATCTGCTAATTTCAGGAGGTAAATAGCTGAGTTGGTTTTCATCCAACAACAGCTCCTTCAGATTGGTTAATTGCAGCAGCACAGTTGGAAACTGTTCGAATTCATTACAAGATACATCCAGCATTTTTAATTGCGTCAAGAGGCCTAATGATTCGGGCAGTTCAGACAATATTTCACCACTGTATGACTTAATCTTTATCTTGAAAAGTTCGACCAGTTTTGCAGCAAGGGTCGTTCCTTTCCAATACCGATAACCGCTAAAACACCAAACAGCTAGCTCGCGCAATGGCTTTTGGTCAAAATCGTTTGCCTTCATTAGCATCAATGCCAATTCAGCATCTGTTTCAGAGCCTGTCTGAAAGAGGGCCAGAATTTTTTTATTCAGGGGTTTCAAAGTATAGCCAATTATATTATTTACAATGTTTCAATGCCTCTTTTTTTGTCAGATTACTCAATTTTTCTTTATTAGACTTCACAAAATCAACGACCGCCTGCATATCTGTTTTAGCGTATTCCCTCAGTGACCAGCCCTGTGCTTTTTGGATAAAAAATTCTTTTTCCTGGGCGGTTTGTAGGATATAGTCAAAAAGGCGATCAGTATCAGTTTTTTCCTTGTATTTTAGCTGATAAAGAATAGCTGTCCGGCGCAACCACATATTATCGGAGGCGATCCAATTATTTGGATAAATGGCATTAATATTTTTATGTTTTTTCAAATAGGCTCCTATCAATTTAGCAGCAACGATATCTACCGAATCCCACCAGGATTGATTTACAATCAGAAATTCAAGCAGCTCTATCCAACTTTCATCCGCTTTTTTGATCGGTTTTACCAACAATTGAAGCGCCATATAATGCAATTCTCTGTAAGGCTGCTGCCAAATTGCTTTTACCAATGCTTTCAGATCTTCATCTTCAGGCAGCTTGTTTATTGCCCAAAAAGATTTTGTAGCAGCTTCCCGAATATCTTTTTTAAGTCCCAAAAATTCAAATCTGTTTTTCATGTATTTTTTCATTGCAGGGGCATCTTCAGGTACTGCAAATCTCTTAAAATGAGCGGTCAGCTCGACGATCAGTTTATTTATTTCTAAATTGGACATCATTTGATATATTTTTTCTAAATTTCGTTATAAATAAATAGAAAATAAAAAATAAATCCGACTTACATGAATTTTGAAGAAGGTAAAACAATTGTCAAAGTACAGCTGCGCATTCTGGAAAAGCCACATAGCCTTAAGATAATCAAAAAATGGAACCGGACTCTAGGTCTTATTCTAAGCGGATTCAGCATACTGTGTATATTGATCACAGGATTTATTTTTGGCGGTTTCAGCGAAAATTATTTTGACTTCAGTGCCCCTTTTCCAATCATAGCCTTCCAATTAATTTTTGCAGTAGTACCTATGTTTTTTTTTCTTGTAGGCCTTTCAATATTCTATGCAGGCATAGCACACATTTTCAATCAAACAGTCATTCATATAGAAAATGGTCTGGTGCTGATTAAACATGGTCCTTTTCCACTCATTCCCCGCCAAAGGATACTTCAACAAAATATTTCACAAATCTATTTAAAGGATCAACAGGTATTTACCAATCAGGATCCAAAAAATCAGGGATATCAGCTTTATTATATTAATAAGGAAGAACAAAGCCGCCCGCTTATGGGTCAGTTATTTATGTTACAGCTTTCATTGCCATGGTTTGAGCGTGCTGAGGCCAAAGAAATTGAAAGACTGATGGAAAACTTTATGGGGATTGAAGACAAAGAAGTAATGAATGCTGTAAACAGCATCATTATAACCGAAAATCCTCAAAAAACTATTGCAGAAAAAATAACGCTTTACGATAAGGCAATGGGCAGAATGGAAGCTCCCAAATCTGAAATTTATTTAAATGAAAGTCATTATCAGGAAGGAGAATACTCCGAAAATAGTCAGGTACTTTTGCCAAGTCCGCAGAGTCTTATGATTGAAGAGTCGATAGAAGGGCTATTTATTTTTAAAAAATGGAAAAGTCCAATTGTCATTTTTTATATCATGTTTGGTATCATTTGGAATGCTATAGCCTGGACAATTGCTGTTGTCTTGGTATATTCCATTATAAGCAGCGGTTCGCTCCAATTATTGGTATTTGCATTATTTGTTTTACCCTTTCTTGGAGTAGGAATAAAAATGGCCCTCACATCATTGGCAATTATTTATAATACTACAACCATTCATGTCAGCAATTCCGAACTTATTATTTCGCACAGACCAATTCCTGCCTTTAAAAATCATAGTATCAGTCTCAATAATATTCTGAATATAGAAAGTATCACTAAAACCAGAAGCAACAAAAACGGGACTTACCAGGTTAATGTTTTGGCAATAAAAACAAAAGATGATAAACATATAGAAATTGAAATTAGTAATATGTTATCATTTTCCGATGAAGAAGTTCAGTATTTGGCTCAAAAACTCAAAAATTATATCAGGTAACTGTTGATTCCTAAAAAATCTTCTGATGATTAACTACTATTTTTACTGGAGAAGTTTTGGAAATTATTTCTTAAAAACAAGGCCAACAATTAAGCTTTATTAGTTAATTCTGTTGTTTTTTTCGGAGGATTAACTTATATTGAGCCAAAATTAAGAATTACAATTACCAAAAATAAAATACTGCTGACATGATGCTAGTAGATGACGAAGACTTCGATTTGGAAGAAGATGATTTTTCCTGGGATGATGATGATGATGAGGAAGAAGAG
>JBIKQC010000052.1:0-14946 GCA_044349855.1 Saprospira sp. | reverse complement strand
TTACGCAATCAGTTATTCTGATATTCAATTTCTTTTGGAAAACAATAAGGAATGGGAAGTCCTTTTCAGAAAAATGACGGAGGCAGTTTTAGCAGGAACAATACAACGCTGTGTTGAACTGCAGGCCTATTCAATGGAAGAGCGATTTATTGCTTTTTCAAAGCGCAGTCTGCCATTATTTCAGCTTATTCCGCATAAATATCTGGCAGCTTATCTCAATATTTCTCCTACCAATTTCAGTAAACTGTACAATAGAATTAAAATATAATTGACATTTATTCATCGAAAAAAAATGAATTATTTTAAAATAATTCAGGCCTAATTAACTCAAATTCAATTGATTTTAAAGTACTTTTATCTTTTATCTTTTATCTTTTATCTTTTATCTTAATTAGCATCAATAACCGTTCCGGTCCCTGTAATCGTTGAATTCAGAATTGGACTTCCTTTATAAAACAGATCTCCACTGCCGCTAATCGTAACATTTAATTGAGAACTGGCTCTGCACTCTACATTTCCGCTGCCACTAAGTATTGCAGTTGTATTGGCCGAATTTACATTAAATGCTCTATAAATGCCTGACCCTGAATTCGTCACATTCTGAGTAGGCGCAAATCCGCTAATATTAAAATGTCCCGTTCCTGTAAGTTTCATATCTACCTGACCGCTTTGCAGTTCAAGGTTCATATCTCCCGAACCGGTCAGATCACAAGCCATTTGTCCCGATTCCAAATCAAAGGTAATATCACCGCTTCCTGTATTTTTCATTTTTGTGAGACCATCTACTAAAAAGTTGCCAAGACTTTTAATATCTCCGCTACCATTCAGGTCAAGAGTCAGTGTATCCAAGTGCAGTCCCTCGGACTGAATAACGGTTATATCACCGCCGCCTGTTAGTGCAAAATACTTGGCAACAGGTACAGAAAGATAAACTGTCAGTTCATATTCTCTGTAATTGCCCTGTTCCAGTTCAATTTCCAGAATGCCTTCACTGTTGACATTCAGTAAAAGCCGATCAATAATATTCTGATGTCCTTTTGCTACGACGGCTTGAGCAGAGCCCAGAACCACTACGACATCAAAATCACCCATAGATTTTACGCCGCTAAAAGCTGACTCAACAGTTAGCCTTTGTTCAACAATAGACCCCTCACCTTTTATACAGGCTGAAAGAATAAAAATAATCAGTAATGCTGAACTGAAAAGCAGTCCGAACTTGTTTAAAATGATTTTCATAATATGTCAGAAAATTAGCAGCTGAATACAAAAAAGAAATCTTAATTTCAAAATTACAAAAAAATTCTGCTAAAGTTGATCTATACCAATATTTTTATAAGCAGCAATATTGATCTTTGTCACAAATCCAATAAAACTATGAAAACAAAGATTCAGGAATGGCTTCAACGTATTGATCAGATTACGGCTGCTTTTAACAGCTATTTTGGTCAAATGACTAATGAACAGCTCAATAGCAAGCCCAATGCTGCTACCTGGAGTATTGCCCAAAACATCGACCATCTGATGGTGATTAACAACAGTTATTTACCTGCTATTGAAGAAATTAGAACCGGAAAACAAAAACTGGGCCGGTTCTCAAAATTGGGTTTCATGACCCGTTTCTTTGGAAATTTCATTCTAAAGTCGGTGGGACCTTCCCGAAAACGGAAAATGAAGACTTTCCCGGTTTGGGAGCCTTCGAAAAGCGATGTTGAGGGGGATATTTTGGCCAAATTTGCCGAACATCAGGAAAATCTGAAAAAACTTATTGCCTCCTCTGAGGATTTGTTGTCAAAAGGTACACTTATCGCTTCACCTGCCAATAAAAACATAGTTTACAAATTGGAAGTCGCCTTCGAAATTATTGTCATGCATGAGCAAAGACATTTGGCACAGGCTAAAGAAATTCAGATTTAATAGACAAATCATATTGAATCTCAAATCTCAAATCTCAATTTACCTCACCAACACAAAGCCCGCCCACAAATCAGGTCTATCCGCATACTTCTTGCGCATTTCTTTCTGCGCCTTTTCGAAGGAAATAACAGCATCCTTTGTTTTTGCCAGATCAGAGTAGAAGGCAGTCATCAGCTCCATTGTTTCTTTATCGGGAACAGACCAGAGGGAAACGATAATCTGCTCCACCCCTGCCAATTTAAATCCACGCTTGAGGCCAAAAACGCCCTCGGTTCCTTGTATTTTACCCAAGCCTGTTTCACAGGCGGAAAGCACTACCAGTTTTGTATTTTTGAGCGGAAGATTGGAAACTTCAAGAGCTGTGAGAATTCCGTCTTCACCAGTTTTGGCGATCATGCTGTCTGGTTTTCCTGTCCAGCTGTAATTTGCTCCGGCAAGGAGCAGTCCGCAACGGGCCATGGGATTATCGGCATCGCGATAGATTATGCTTTCTTCCCCAAAACCTTTCTTTTTTTCGATGATATCCGGATAGGCAAAGCCATGTGTGGCAATGTGCAAAATACCCGGACTTTCTTTCTGCACCTCCGATTTAAATTTATTTTCGGAAGCATTTTTTTCGGAATAAGCGCGGACTTTCCATTGCTTTTTGTTCAGAATTTTCTGCAGGGACTGCAGTTCTGTTTTGGTACCGGGCAGGTATTCCATGCGTGTGGCATTGGCAGAATTTCGGCTGATATTGTCTGCCAGGGCATATTCTGCCGGATCCGGTTCGGTAATTGTATCCGATGAAGACGGAATTTCATCATAATTCACTCCACCAAAAACAATTATAGAATTGTCTATTTTGGAATCTTTCAACCCTTCCGCTAAATAACGCGTAGTAGAGAGCTGATGCAGGGTATAGAGCTCGTTGAGATAAACGCAGTCCTCTAATTTTGCGACTGTTTTGCCGATATTGCCACGCTTTGTCTCATTTGATGCAATAGCAGTTTCCTTCCCTTTTCCGCAGAGTGCTGCAAAAGAAATATTATTCAATTGCCCATCCGGACTGTAATAAATGGTATTCACACCCTGGAACAGTGAATCCATAGGTTCCCAAATCAATTTGTACAAATCGGCAAAACCTTTTCCGGCAGGAATTGCGCTTATTGCCTTTTCTGCACCCAGCTTCACTAGTTTTGGAAATTCAAATCCCGGTCTAAGCACCAATGCCATGTAATAATATTGAGAGTCCTTCTCATTGTAAAATCTGGCATATTCTATCGCGGCCTCATTTGCAGCTAAAGCAGACTGTACCTCTTTCCAAGTGATTTGGAATTTTCTTTTGGATGCGGCATATTCGCCAAGTCGGGTTAGAAGAATTTTATCGAGGGAATCAGCTTCGATTTCTATCCTGTCTAAAATATCTTTTTTACTAAATCCTGTTGTGACAAGGTGATTATGAAGTCTGCGTTTCTCTTTGAGCTTATCGTAAATTCTTATAGTTATTGAGTCAGTTGAATTTGATACTGCATCTTCCAACTCACGAGAAGTTTCCAAAAGCAATCCTTTTGAAATCAAGCTAGAATTGTAACCCAATCCTACAGCAGAGGGCAATTCCTTAAAAGCAATAGCTGAGAATTGATGAAGGCTTCCATAAAAAACTTTTTCTTTCTGCCAATAGGCTGCTTTGCCCTTATCTGGAAGCCAGGAAAAGTAGCTTAGGAGATTTTGATTGTTTTGCTCATAACATATAGAATACAAACTGTCTGCTAAAAAATATCGTCTGGTCTTCTGATAATGTTTTCCGAGATTAGTGATATTTGATATCAGAATAGGGTGTCTTAAACCCCAAAAGGAACTAATTATAGAAATTGATTTTTTGAAATATTGTTCAGCTTTTTCATTTTCTTCAGTATTTGAGTATAATATTCCAAAATGTTCAAGTACAGATGCATAGTCTGGATGTAAATCGCCTAAAGTTTCCTTGTAAATATCTAAAGATTGTTGATAATATTTCAATGCTTTATCTAAATTACCCATATCTGAATGTAAATTCCCTAAATTATTTAAAGTTAGAGCGACTAAAGGATTTTTTTCACCTAATGATAATTTCCGTAATTTTAAAGATTCAAGAAAAAATGAATCAGCTTTATCATAATCTTGTTTAATATAGTTAAGATTCCCAATATTATTCAGACAGGATAAAAGATATGGATGATCATTATTTAATACTTCTTTTGATAATTTAAGTGCTTTTTGATAAAAAATATCACATTTATCAGTATCACCCATTCTACAGTATAAATTTCCCAAATTATTTAAAATCGATATATAGTCAGGGTGATTTGAACCTAATGACTCGTATCGAATATCATGAGAATTAAGTAAATTTTCTTCAGCTTTTTTAAAATCCCCTGTTTCAATATATAGATTTCCTAAATTTTCAAGAATTGTTGCATAATACGGATGCATTTCACCTAATAAATCATATCTAATTTTTTTTGTCTGAAGATAAAAATCTTCAGCTTTTTCATATGTACCTAAAGAATAATATAATAAACCGTAATTTTCAAGAAGAATAGCATATTCCGAATTTTTATTTCCGATTAATTCCTTGATAACCATAGATTTTTCATAACATTCCAAAGCTTTTATAAAATCAGAGCATTCATAATACAACAGACCCAAATTACCTAGAATCAGAGAATATTCAAAACTATTTTCACCCCTCACTTCTTTAACTATACTCATAGATTCAAAATATCTCAATTCTGCATTTTTATAATTACCTATTTGGAAATACAAATAACCTAAATCAGATAAAACACTTGCCTGTTCAATATTTTTTGCATCCAATATTTTTTTCTGAACATTAATACATTTTAAATAAAAGTATTCCGCTTTTGAATAATTACCATAATCAGCGTATAAATTTCCTAAATTATGTTGAATTGAAGCACAATCTACATGAGCTTCACCAAATAATTTTTCTTTGCTTTCCAATGCTTTGATCCAATATTTTTCAGTTTTTAAAAAATCACTCAGATAATAAAAACTCAACCCAATTTCATTTAAAATTGATGCGTATATAAGGCTTTGAGGTGCTCTTAGTTCTTGAATTTTTTCGCAATTTTGTAAATAAAAAATTGCAGTTTCATATTCACTAATATCTTGATAAATCAATCCTAGATTGAATAATAATTTTGCATAAACAGTATCGCTAACATCCAATATCTGTTCCCCTTTTTTTAGCATGGCTAAAGCATAGGGCAACTGATCTTGAGGCGTTATTTTAGTTTTAAAAATACTATCCAGCTGAGCAAGGCTATAGTTCGCCAGGCTATCTGTTTGGGCATTTAAAACATTAAAAACGAACAAAAACCAGATGGGTATAATTGATAATTTCATAAGAATAGGGGTTGAAAAACAAAAGCTATACTTTTATGGCAACAATATAGCTTTTATTTTTTTGATAGACAATATAAATAAGCAGGAAGTAGCATTACCGCACCAACACAAATCCAGCCCAAAGATCAGGCCTTGTCGGATATTTTTTTCGCATCTCTTTTGTGCTTTTTTTAAAAGAAATTTATTGGCAAATAACTTATCCCATAACAAAAAAAGCGTTCACATGAACGCTTTAATAAAATTAAAAATTTATATTGATTAATCCAACTTCATGTATATGTGATTTTCCACACAATATTCCAAAAGCAGGAATTTCTGCATTTCGTGACTGAAGGTTTTTGTCTCTTTTTTGAGGGCTTCAATTTTTTTATTGAGTTCTTTCTTCTCTTTTGATGATGCTACGCTAAATAGGTTATTGAATTGAGCTTCCATATTCACAGTGGAAGTATAATAAGTACTCAAATAAGACCAGGAATAGTCGCCCTCAGGCAAATTGACCAATTCAAAACGATTGCTTTTACCTAGCTCCTTAAAAATTGTTTCTCCTGTATTAATATTTACAATCTCAACTGGGCCCTGAACCTTCGTTTCTTTGTTGCCAATAATAAAATGAATAATGGTATCTGCAACCAGCATAGAATCATAAGGATAATAAAAATCAGGTTTATAATGCCCTTCTAAACCACGTGTACTCGAGCCTTTCTGTGGTAAAGTAACAGTTTTTTGGATTGGATCTTTAAAGGCTACATCTGCAAAACCGCCGCTTGAAGCCTGTTTTTTCTTTTTAATCAAATCAGCAATGTTAGCATGCGTATATTTCTTGCCTGAGTGTAATTCCACAACGATAACATCCTGACGGGCAATAACTAGTGCACCTACTTGAATATCGACAATATCAGCAGCTTTTATAACTGATGATGCTGAACTTTCTGTAAGCATGGCCGAACCGATTTTTACGGTACCTTTCTTCACTTTCAGCAGGATATCCTGTGCAGTAATTATCGAAGCTGAGGCTAGCAGCAGCAGCAGCAAAATCATTTTATTAATTGTACTAAATGCTTTCATTGTTATTTTTCTTTGAGCGGGATTTAAAATATTTTTCCAATTTTTTATAATAAGGTTGAAACATTTCACTTAATTCTTCTAAAACAAGTAACTGCAACATAGTAGTTCCCATCGTAATATAAATTCCCTGTCGCATCATTTCAATTACAAAAAACAGACTGAGAATTGATAAGGTTCCAAGTATAAAGAGCTTTAGAAATTTGTTCATCGACCCAAAAAGAATAAAGGTCAGATAAAGCAAATATACCAATTGCTGTATAAAGTTAAACCAAAATCCGTTTATTTCAAAAAACATGCCACCCGTATGCAGAAAATTTTCTACGGCATTGGCATGAATCACCGGGCCGGGCATAGTTCTTTCACGGCCCGACATAGCAAGAGGATCTACCGGAACTTTGAATTTATCTTCAATATCAAATTCATTGTACATATTTCCAAATCCCAAATGACCTATAATCAAGGCTTTGCCTTTGATTAGTTTTTTCAGTTCGGCTCTTGTTGCACTGTCAGGTTCAATAAAATCTGTTGCTTCAATGGCTTTGAAATTTATATCATAAAGTTTGTTCAGATCATCCCGCCAGTCGCAAAATCCTATTCCGTATGCACTGTAATGAATTGGAAATGAATCCAACTGCCGCTTCATTGATACGACTTTGTCAGATACTCTAACTGCAATTTTATGAGCAAAGGTGCTATCAGAATTTTTGTAATAACGGATGCTGACCTGTTTCGGAAAAATTACAGTTCCCCTATCTCCTAAATTCATAAAGTTGGCATTGCTGTCAGCAGTATTATCAAAGGCAAAAATAAGGTTCCCATAATAAGCTGCAGCTTCAATGAGTTCGGGACTTCCTGTTTTTAAACTGTCTATACTGAATTCATGGTCTATTGCCATTACCTTAGGTTCATAGTCTTCCAGGCGCAGGAGCAATCCGGCCAATTCCAATCTAAATTTATCCTTGTTCAGGGATCCTGTATTAATCAACAGCACCGATTTTCCCCTTCTGAAATGTTCTGCCTTTTCAAAATTGCTTTTTTCTACTACTCTGTAATAGAGATCATTAAATGTAAAGTCTGCACTACCGATCTCCTTCACGGTAAACAGTTGCATGAAAGTAGTGCTGAAAACAGCCGTAATAGCGGCAAACAAGAGATGGAATGCCAAATAAAAAGCCAATATTTTAAGCAGATTGGCCCGGGTAAACAATTTTTTCTTTTGCTCTTCCATATGTTTTGGCTATTCCAATTCAATAAAAATTCTATTATTCAGACAATATTCAACAAGCAGAGTCTGCTGCATTTCCGGACTGAATCCAATTAGGTTTTTCTTATATGTTTTAATTTTTTTCTTTAGGCGACGGCACTCTTTTGTTGAAGGGACTGTAAAACTATTGCTGTAAAGGGTTTCGATACTATGGTAAGCAATTTTATATGTCCAGATATAATTGCCTTCAGATAAATTATTGAGCTTAAATCTATTGTCAGTCGGTGTTGAATAATATAAACTGTCGTGTTTATTTGAATTTACAACAAGTACTTTGTCCAAAATTTTGACTGATTTATTACCAATAATAAATTCCATTTTTGCATAAATAATCTTCATACTGTCGAAGGGGTAGAAAAAATCGGTATCATACTCCTTTTCGCTGCCTCTTATACTGTAGCCTTTGTTGGACATCTCGGAATGCTGCATTGGGTCCAAAAAAGTAACACTTGCAACATTGCCCTGTCCGGCCTTCTTTTTCTTCTCAATCAGCACTGAAATATCAGCATAGCTGTATGTATGGGCAGCAGGCAACTCAACAACAACCACATCTCTGCGAACGAGCAGCAGAGTACCCGGATAAACTTCCACTTCATCAGTCTGCTTTAATGTCAGTGAATTTGACTGTTCATTTACAACAGTTGTACCTACTTTCGCTGTTCCTTTTTTTACTTTGAGGAGCAGGTCCTGTGCACTTAGCGGGCATAGGTCAAAAAGAAATATTGCTAGTAAGCAAAGACAAGGTATTGAGATCTTCATTCTTTATTGTTAATTTAATGTGCAAACTAAAAAGGAACCTTCGGATAAGGTATAAACTCTCCCGCAATACTTACCAGTGCCGGAGAAATAACAAAGGCCAGGGTTACCATAATAACAGCATGCACCAATGCCAATTCCATATCATTTGCCTCCAGAGCCTCCATTTCATCGGCCTGTGTGAGGGTGCTGATGATGAGAAATCCCACATGAAAGAGTATGAGGGAAAAAATCCACATTCCGATAAAAAAAGCTCCGGAATAGAGCAAAGCCATGACATAAGCCCGCTGATTGAGGAAAAAATTCAGGGCATCGGAAGTAATATCGGCAATACCGTAAAGATTGATGGAGGCCGCTATAAGCGCAGCTGTACTCACGGTAATAAATGCCGGTGTATGAGGTTCTGCGCCTTTAAATCGCATTTTTACCACCTGAATAAAGGTATAGAGATAAACGATACCGAAAACGGCAAGCAGGATGAGGTCGATAATTTTATAAAGCATAGTTTTATTTATTTTAATATAGAGTGCCAAGTGTTCAAACTTACATTATAAGGATAAATTCCGGGAGGCATGATAGCCGTCAACTCCCAAGTATAATATTTTTTTCCATTTTTACCCAAAACATAAATACCGTTGCCAAGGGGTTTTGGACTGTACACACCAAGTATGGAATGCCCCGCTGCTACTGAATTCAGGATCGTGACATCAAAATTAAGTCCGGATAAAATGGTATAGGCAAAAAGTGTTCTTGTATCACAATCTCCTTTTTTTGTATCTGCAAATTCTGTCGGCGAAAATACGGCAAAAGGCTCTATATCATTACAACAGCCTCTTCCGTCGGATCTCACCCTGCAATCATCGTAAAATTTACCAAAACTTAGCGTACATGGACATCGGACAATATTTCCCATTGTCACGAGTGTATAGGGAATTGTTTGAATAGAGCCGACAACAAATTCCAGTGTTTGCAGATAATCCAATTTTTTTGCCACACAAACCTGTTTATAGGCCTCAATCATATTATCCAAAGAACTGCGGTCGTTTTCAAGCAGTGCTCTATAAACCTGTTCGGCATCTTCAAAAAGCAACTGATTGCGGTTTGACACAGCCTTCTCATAATCAGCCTTTTTTAAACGAAACTCTAAGGTGGCAAGACCAAATCTGTAAGGATCAACCCAATTCCAGATATGCAGTTCCGCATCCACAATTTTTTCTTCCTTTTTTTCTTTTTCTTTTTTGGGTTTCTTTACTGTATCTTCTTTGACTGTATCCAAATCAACCAGTACAATCAGTCCTCGTTCCAACGAATCCATGCGGGAAAATCGATCTTTGATCAGTTCATTATTAAATTCACGGTCAAAAAACTGAATCAGCGATACCAGCACAAGCAGCATCAGTAATGCCCAGAATAATCTGTTCCCCAATCCAAAAAGTCCATCCAGCTTAGCCATATCAGATTATGCGGTTTGGTTTTCAGACTCGGTCAGCGCATCCAACTGCATGCCAAGAAGTTCGTTTTCTATGCGCTTGCAGGCATCATCTGTCATGAGGTGATGATAATGGGAAATCGTAATTTCGTGCAATGCGAGTTCCCGCACGTAATTGCTGTCAAAAATGCGTCTGCTGCGGTAAGTGAGCAGCAGCGGTATGGTAAAAATCAATACAAAAACGATATCTGTTGCTGTTTTCCACCATCCCAATCCCATGGACAAAACATTGATGGAAAGCAGAATGGAATTGGAATTTAAAATCCAAAATCCTTTTTCGTCGGGCGTTAGAGCCTTTTTTATCAGCCAGGAATCGGGCTGATTTACGTAAATTTCCCTGATCATGTCAAAAGCCTCATTCAGCTGTCCGCTGAACAGCAGCAGCTCTATTCCATTGGCAAAAAATATAGCCAGAAATGCAAAAAAGCCCAGCTTTAAAAGAAAAGTGATGCGCTGTACAAAACTCGGACGATATCGGCCATTTGTTTCGGCATGTTTACGCAGTCTGTCTTTTTTATCATTAACAATTTCCTGAAATTTCAGGTCTTTTACAATCGTATTATCCTGTCCATGATAGCTTTCATAGGCAAGTTCATGCTCAAAATGAAAAACACCCAATTTTGTATGATAGGCATTAATCGATGTTATCAGCATCAGCCGGCTGAGATTGAATAAAACTAGAAAAAGGAAAAAGGAAGCGGATGCGGCAATGATAATATTTTTGAATATTAGTAAACAGTAAATAAACGTGGACAATGAACCCAAAATGGAAATAATAATAATCATAAGTCCCAAAATACTGAACACAAGCAGTTCCTGATCCTTTTTTTGAGGATCGGTTTTTTGCAGGAGACGTTCGTCTATCAATATTTTATGGAGTGCATACATCAGAAATCAATGATTTTAATTTCAACTCTCATATTTTTATTATACCTATTATTCCAAATATCGGTAACATATTCATCTCTCGGCACAATCGGGAAATCACCTTTAAGTCCGACAGCTTCTATTCTTGAAGCATCAATTCCTTTGGAAACGAGCATGTTTTTAATTTTATTTGCCCTTTTAATATCCAAATCAGGCACCACAGGTGTATCTCCATTGATATGCCCTTCAATTCTGATGCGTAAATTTTTATTTTTATTGAGCAGCAGCACGAGGTTATCAATGACCGATGCGGAATAACTTCTCAATTCATCTTTGTCGCCATAGAAATATATTTTTTCGGCAAAGCAGTTTAAATTTGATTTTAATTCAATTAGTTTTAATTCATTCTCCAGACTATCGGACTTTGCTTCTGCTTTTCCTTTTTCCATTTTTAGTCTGTCAATAATAATTCTAAGGCTGTCATTTTTAATTTTAAAACTGTCTCTTTGTGCACAACAGTCTTGATTTTCAGGAATCTGACTTCTTTTATTGCAGCTTTCACATTGTTTTAATAATAAAACAATGAGTCCAAATATTAAAAGCCATTTTATAAAGTTCCAAATATTAAAAAGAAAGCCTTTAATCCCCTGTTGAACAAAGGCTGCATTTATTTGATTCCGGACATTTTTTTTCACCTTTCCGATAAAATCGGCTTCGAGCACTCCGTATGTTTTTCCGTTCTGCTCCCAAGATTTAATTACTGTTACATTTTTTAATACTGCCTGCCCAAAATTAACCAGTACATTTTCTTTAATTGCAGTATTTCTTGTTTTTAATAACTGTATATCACTTAAATTATGCAATAAAAGACTGTCTGATTCAAGGTATTCCTCCGGATTATAATCATTCAGTAACTCAATGTCCATTATTTCACCGGAATATAGATGTACTATATCCTTCCCGTCATCAGGAACAGGCTCTCCCGACAAAAAAGGAGCTGCCTGATTTGTATAATAATAGCCCGTAAATTTCCCTTTAATTACTTTCCCTTCAAGCATATTCTAAGCTTTATCGCTCTCATCACTGTCTTTAATGTATTTTTCAGGATTTTCCATAATATCATGCTTTTCCTTTTCGGCAAAGCTGTCTATTGCTTCTATAGCATTCTCCAACTCCCGCTGATTCTGCCTCTCGATGATTTTTATTATTCTGTTCGGATTATGATTGGTTTTGAATTTAGTAATTTTCTTATGCTCATTTTTAACATGTTCAATACTGATCCCCTGTTTGGTTTCAAGAATCTGATTGATATTCTCCGACATATAGTCGTAGGGGCCTTTTATCAGCATCAGTTTTAGTAATACCGGTGCTATTTCCAACATTATGAGAAGGAGGCGTACAATCCAGACAGGGCCAGAAGCAGCGCCATAAATTTCAACCTCTTTATCGGCAACTACCTGTTTTTTAACCGGGTCAAATTTAGGTACACTTTTACCGTTGTGTGCCAGTTTTTCCAACATCATTATCCTGTCCAGAAAACCGGGTTGAGAGGCTTTGATTACGGCCATTACAGAATCCTGCTTCCGCTTAATGTCAACCTGATTGGCTTCCAGTTTTATTCTTAAATCATCTCTTTTTCGCTCAATTTCCTTGAGCTTATCCATTTCACCATCCATTTTTTCTTTCAAAGCCTTTGTTCTCGGACCAATACCGGCCTCGGCACCTGCCCTGCCCTGCATCTGATCTTCCCAGGCCTGTTTGGCTTTTTCGTAGGCTTCCAATTGTTTGGCTGCATCTTTTTCCAGCTGTTCTTTGGCTTCAAAGATGTTTTTATTCTGATCGTTTTCTTTCTGTTCTATTTCGTATTTTTTGCTTAGTGCCAACTGATCCATGGAAAGCTCCCATTCCCGCTGAATTTCTTTCTGAAAGATATAGGTTTCCAAGGGCGCTGAAATTGCCAGACCGATCATGATTGCCATAACAATACGTGGTGTGGCATTAAAAAATTCGAGAATGCCAATGGTTTCTTTACCATCACCCTTACCTGTACTTGATACAATAAAACGGTCCAAATTGAAGATAATGACCGCCCAAACCAAGGCCACAGGTATAGTTACCAGCATTCTGCCGTCGAAAATAATGTGCATGGCAAAGCCCATAGAAAGAAAGGCAAGAACAGCTGTTGCTAATACAACACCGCCTATTCCTGCATACTTTACATGATCTGCATAACTGGAATATTTTAAAATATGCGGATCTGCACCTGCACACCACCATAAAAATCGGTTTCCGACGCTTGGTTTTACCTGATAATCTATATGTTCGTTCATGGTATTGAATTATTTTTGGCTATATTTCTTAAGGGAATAATTGAATTTCATTATGATGCTGTCTTTCCTTTGCTTGCGGGAATTGAGCAGTGTTTTAGGTTTTATTTTTTTCAACTCAATTGTTTTTGGCAGTTTGGATAATATGGCATTGAGATTTATACCATGTTCAAAAGTTGCTAGAGCAGTATTCTCTGTAATCTTATCGGTTTCAAGGGTTTTAATCATTTCGGGAGGCAGCACAATGGTCTGACTCACAAAACCGTTAAGTCCATGTACCGTAAGCGTAAATTCACTGTTTTCTTTGCTGATAATGATATCCGTTGCATTGCCTTTCAGACTTTTGCCAATCGGATGCAGGTCCACTCTGCTCGCTCCTTTTACTTCCCAAACCAATGTTGCCGAACTGCCGGACAGGATGTATTCGGGTTCAGCGCCCAGGGTATGCACTTCAGAAGTTCCTTCCTCGTTTTGAACCTGCAGAACAGAGGGTGCGAACAAAAGCTCAAAATAGAGGATTTCAGGCTGTTCTTTGGTCAGCATTAAACGCAAAACCCTGTACAGCAGCGGCCAAACAGGGATGAGTACCATTGCCAAAAGTATCGGCAGGCTGAGTAAAATAAGCTGTGAGTTGCTGAACTGAGAGAGTAAGCTGAATAATTGCTGCATCGGGGTAATTAGGGTAACTGTCAACAAAAGTAGCAATTTAATCTGTTTTTACAAACTCTATTATTTCAACAGCTAAAATCTAATTTATACAATCAATTTTTGATATTCTTCAAAATCTCCCCACTCAAACCCTTCACAAATTCGGAAGTATTCGAGTTAAAGTTAAACTGTTTTAGGACTATTTTATTCTTTTTTAAAGTGATACGGCTTTCAATTTTGTCCCCAACGATTTCGTAGCTGACATTTACAGCAATTACTGTGGTATTTTCTTTCTCAGCTATTAATATTTTATCGGAGCCGCCTCTGGCAGCCGTTTCGTTTAAATTTGACTTTAGTGCTGTTTTAATATCGAGGTCATCGTCATCTGTATTTCGATTCATAACATTTGCAATCAAAATCGTCGGAATCTCCTTCAAATCCACCGATTTTCTTACTTCTTCATCTACTTTGCCTATGCTGAAGTTGATTGGCACAAAGCGCTGTGCTGATTGATTTTCGATGAGTCGGGAAACGGCTTTTTCTGTTTCGCGCAGCCAATCTTCTATTTGTAAATTATTGTCTTTGTCCAAAACATTGGGGTCGTTCATCATGGTTGTGAGTAGCGCATAGGTCATGAGTCCGTGTTCGTATTGCGGAAGTTCCATCGCCTTTTGATCGGAGGAGGAGGCTGTGATGATGGACAAGCCCGATTTAGAGGCCAGATTTTCCAGTTCTTTGAGTCTTTGAGATTGTTTTTCGGCATCTTCACCATTTCGGACTCCCGCAATGTCTTTGAGATTCAATTCGTTGATAGCCGCGCCTGAGTGGCAGGCATCCAAAAGTAAGATTCGTTTTCCGGCCGGAACGGTGGTTAATTTCTCCAGCAGTTCTTTCATTGTAATGCCGCTATAATCGGGAGCCTGTTCCTTGGAGGCATCTGCTGTGAGCAGAATGAGTTGTTTATCTTTGTTGATTTCGCCATGTCCTGCAAAGAAAATTAACAAAACATCCTCAGGCTTACTATCTTTTGCAATTTTATCGATTGCTTGCAGGATATTATTTCTATCTGGTGTTTTTCCTGTAATTTTTCCGGCTCTGTCTACCGACAAATTATAAAAATGCACCCGATTGGTATCGTCAATATTGAATAGCTTTTTGCTCGAAGTTTCTAATGCTTTTTGTAAATCAATGGCATCTTTTGCGGCATAATTTAAATCCAGACCCTC
>JBIKQC010000443.1:0-4171 GCA_044349855.1 Saprospira sp. | reverse complement strand
TTCGTTTCACGGTCCTTCGGTTCAAAACCCAAAAAACGAGTAAGTGCTTAGTTTCACAGCAATTTAGGCTTGGAACCCGAAGGCTCCGCGAAGCGAATAGAATTTCTAATGACGGATTTGGGTTTAAATATTTATTTTTAAACGGCTATATTAAAATCGCGCAAGGCATCATTTAATGATGTTTTTAAGTCTGTACTTTCTTTTCTTTGTCCAATGATGAGCGCACAGGGCACTTGATATTCACCGGCAGGAAATTTTTTGCTGTAAGTTCCTGGAATAACCACAGAACGTGCAGGCACCCGGCCGATATATTCCACCGGTACCGGTCCGGAAACATCAATAATCTTTGTAGATTTTGTGATGACAACATTGGCGCCCAAAACAGCTTCCTTTTCGACTCTTACACCTTCCACAACGATACAGCGTGATCCGATAAAACAGTTATCTTCTATTATCACCGGAGCTGCCTGCAGTGGTTCCAATACACCACCAATACCTACTCCCCCACTGAGGTGAACATTTTTACCAATCTGAGCGCAGGAACCTACGGTTGCCCAGGTATCGACCATAGTCCCTGAATCTACATAAGCACCGATATTTACATAACTTGGCATCATGATAACGCCCGGAGCAAGGTAAGATCCATGTCTTGCAATTGCATGCGGCACTACCCTTACGCCCAATTTCTGATAATCTGTTTTTAGCGGTATTTTATCATAAAACTGAAAAGGCGGACAGTCGATGACCTGCATTTCTTGAATCGGGAAATACATAATAACGGCTTTCTTAACCCATTCATTTACTTTCCAATTACCATCGGCAGTGGGTTCTGCTACACGCAGCTCGCCTTTATCCAATTGATCAATTATTTCTCTGATCAGGGTTTTTGACTCGTCTGTTTTTAAAAGTTCACGGTCATTCCAGATTTCTTCAATTCGATGAATATATTGTGTCATATAAAAGTATTGGATTATAGACCGGGTTACACATTCCCAATCAATGTCAAAACTAAAATTTCGCTGCCAAGATACAGGTTTTTTTGTAGCGCTTTACCTGTCCATCGGGATTAAAAATTTCTGAAAAGATAATGTAAGGTCCAACCAAAGCTTTTTCTCCGGCCTCATTTGTGCCATCCCACTGTACAGTGCCTTCGCGCATGAGCAGTTCATTATTGATCAGCTGTTTTACAAATCTGCCATGTGCATCATAAACAGAAAAATTGCCTACATATCCGATATCATCGATATTGTAATTAATAAGCAGAAAATCTTCAAAGCCGTCACCATCGGGAGAAAGGGTATTTCTTGGTAACTGTATTATTCCATCGTCAGTAATTTCATTGCTTACTGCACTGGAATTTTGGTAGGTTGGCGTCCCGAATTTCAGCGCCTGAGCAGCCGAATGCCAGTTATTGGTTTCATTTGTGGGCGCATCGAAATCGATTCTTTCTAGAGCTACACCATTCAAGTCATCGATCAGCGGCGATTGAAGATCTTCCGAATAGCTAAAACTATCTACAAAATTTGCTACCTGATTATTGATTGTATAAAGCACCACATTTCCAGCATCGTCAGCAAATGAAGGCAATTCAAATTCTACCATTTTTGTAAAATCAGGTGTTTTATCAGGATCTGAATTTCGATAGGTCTGTTCTGCCTGTATAGGTTTTGCTGTCAGCACAACGTACTGATTTGGGAAAAGCAGGTAATCAATTTTAACATCATTGGCGTCATTCAATAATGGGCCTTCCGTATTTGACACCCAAAGATCTCCTACATTCAAAACCTTATTTGTTTTGTTGTACAATTCCAAATAGTCTACTCCGCCAACGACCGGATTGTACAAGATTTCATTGATAATGATATCTCCATTTTCTATAGGGGATGTTTTCGCAAAACTGACTGAATTGTTAATACTGACAGGATTTCCGATACAATCGGTAAATGCATTGGCAATTGTGAGTGTATAAGTAGTACCCAAAACCAACGCAACATCTGTTACGATAACTACTGTGTTATAAAATGGTGTTTCAACATAGGCCGAAACGATGTCCAATCCATTGTTAATTGAATATGCGGAAAGAATCAAAGCTGAACTGTCTCCAACTGCCTCCGAGAAAAAGAGTCGGATGGAGTCGCCGTTAGTCAAAACACTTGCAGCGAAGGGATAGGCTCTGTATAAATCGGGGCCAGCCAAGTCGGGCTGAGCCTGCAATAAAGAATTAGGCTGACCGGGAGTTCCGCCAACAGTGGTATAGGCCGGCGGTTGCGCTACCGAGGTTGACCAGTTTTCTCTTCCTTCGCAGGGACGATTGGGGTTGATACGCTCCAAAGTCCAACCGCCTTCTGCTTTTGTACTGTTTATATGCCAGTCACTGCTGTAGCTTACGGCATCGATAACTTTACCGAAACGGTCCATTAATACCAAATCATCTGCACTAACGTCCAAATCCGGAAATACTGAAAATTCGAGAATATTGCCAAAGGCTGAGTATGATTCCCCTCCCCCTTCGTAGATGATAAGGTGTTGATTGGGTTTTATGATATAGAATGGAAAAATTGCCTCAGAGCTTGTACCGTCCGAGAAGATACTGCCTTCGAGATTGATATTTTTATTGGAACGGTTATATATTTCTATAAATTCCTGTTCCGGTAGGCCGACAACGGGATTTGCATCCGGAAAAATTTCGTTGATAATAATATCATAATGCGCTGCAGGACTTAATTCCAAGTATTCAAAAGCTGCATTAATTGTATCTGTAT
The DNA here is from genome assembly GCA_044349855.1 of Saprospira sp. Lineage (GTDB taxonomy): Bacteria > Bacteroidota > Bacteroidia > Chitinophagales > Saprospiraceae > Saprospira. The sequence continues at coordinate 1,409 of JBIKQC010000443.1, read as the reverse complement.
TGCCTACACAGTCAGCAATATTATTCATACTGATTGTGTAAGTAACATTGTTTTGCATATTGGCATTGAAGGTCAATTCTACGCTGCTTTGATCCAATATTTGTACAAATATCACATTGAGACCATTATTAATGGAATAATTTGAAGTATTAAGCGCTGAAGCCTGATCCAAAATATCATCGAAAACAATTACTGCTTTGTTAATGTCTGACTGACGGGCAAGTACAGCCGTCAGCGGAGTTATGTCCACTGTGTTATCCAAAACTGAGTTTGTTGTTCCGGGAGTACCGCCGTCATTGCTGTTTGAGGCTATCCAATTATTGGCTCCTTTACAGATCAGGTTTGGATTGATTAATTCCAAAGACCAGCCACCATCGTCTTTCAGAGTATTCTGATACCAATCAGTATTGTATAAAATACTATCTATGAGATTTCCTCCGGCATCCCTAAGAATTAAGTATGCACTGGTATTATTGAGCGCAGGGAAAGATGCTATCTGCAGATCATTATTTGCAGAAAGATAATCAGCATTGTTATGCAGAATTAAATACTGCCCGGATAACAAAATGAAGTTCCCTAACACTCTGGTTGTTTCAGTTGTAGAACTTGCACTCCGGTGAGTAATGGTATAACCGCCGAGGTCTATGGCAAAAGAATTTCTATTGAATAACTCTATAAACTCTGCGTTTGGTAAATTAACTACAGGATCCGGATCGATCATAATTTCATTAAAAATAATATCTTGAAATCCGCCCGGCAAAATTAATATATAAGTAAATTGCCCCTGTGTATTTTGACTGTTAGCACTGCAATCTGTCACATTTGTTACGGCAACAGTATAGATTGTATTATTCTGCATATTTGCTGAAAAAGTCAAAAATACCGTAGTGTCACTCAGCAGTTGAGCTGAAATGACAGTCAGGCCATTCACTGAATAATTTGAAATATTTACAGCTGAAAGCGAATCCAAACTTTCGTTGAAAGTAAGTAATGCACTGTTATTTCCCTGTTGAATAACTGTTAGAAGTGCCGGTCCGGTCAAATCAGGAAGATTACTAAATACAGAATTCTGCAATCCGGGAGTACCACCATTAACATTGTTCGAGGCCATCCAATTTGCCCCTTCTCTACAGAGAAGATTCGGATTTATTAGTTCCAAAGACCAACCGCCGTCATCTTTTGTGCCGTCTTTATACCAATTGTATTCGTATAAAATACTGTCAATTATTATTCCGCCCGGATTTTTCAAAATCATATAGGCTGAAGTATTATTCAGTGCCGGGAAAGAGGGCACCATTAAATCATTCGGCAAGGAAAGGAAGCTGTTATCATTGTGCAATAACAGGTATTCTCCGGGCAAAAGAATATAAGCAGTCAAGGTTCTGTTTGTTTCTGTTCCGGAACTTGCA
>JBIKQC010000051.1:0-14971 GCA_044349855.1 Saprospira sp. | reverse complement strand
CATGATTTCCGTTGATTGGTTTGATGACGACAGGGAAACCCAGATTGGCTAAAGCGTCCCGTAAACCAGCCTCTGACTTTATAACTTCACCGCGTGGAACGGGCACCTCATATTGTTCCAACAGATATTTGGTATCTTCTTTATCGCAGGCAATTTCTACGCCGATACTGCTTGTTTGGCTGGTAACAGTGGCCTGAATGCGTTTCTGATTGGCGCCATATCCCAATTGGCATAGCGAATATTTGTTGAGTCTTATCCATGGTATTCCTCTCATTTCAGCTTCCATAACAAGTGAAGAAGTACTTGGGCCGAGAGCTTCTTTTTCACGAATAACACGCATTTCCTGAATGTCGGCAGCCAAATCGTAATCCTTAAAGTCAATAAGTGCTTTTGCTATGCGAACTGCAGATTCTGCAGCATATCGGCCAACTTTTTCTTCAATATAATCGAAGACGACAAAGTAAACGCCATCTTCGCCATAAGTACGGGTGCGGCCAAAACCTACTTCCATGCCTGCAAGCGATTGAATTTCAAGTGCAATATGTTCAATGACATGCCCCATCCAGGTTCCTTCGTCCACTCTTTGGAAAAATCCGCCCGGACAGCCTACCGAGCAGCGGTGTTCGTACATTCCGGGGAACATAGCCTGCAGTCGCTCCCTGAAACCGGGAATAGAATTGGTTGGCTTATGCTCCATCTCCTGAAGATCGAGCACCATGACAATGAGTTTGTGACGGCGTACAGACCAATAATTTGGCCCACGCATAGCGTTAATTTCGCGAATTTTCATAAGTTGATTTACTATTCTTTTGATTAGCAGTTTATTGGTATCAGGTATCAGAATTTATCAACAGTGCCTGAAAATTTGATTCGGGCCTGTTGTCAATACACATCTGTAAGATAATTGATTTTTTGAAATCTGTTAAAATAATAACTATTTATATGGATATTTTTTTAAAATACAGAAGAAAATTAGCATAAATAAATATTTGACAATTTTTTGCAGTCTGATAGCTAAAAGACACTAATAGGCAGGATTTTGATAAAATAAGAGTCTGTTTGGGATTTTAACAAAAAAAACCTACTTCTGCACCAATCCATGTCTCGTCAAAAAAGCACCTAAATCCTCTTTTTTAATAGCTGCTGCCATCAGATCGGGAAATAATTTTGGCGTACAGGCGAAAGCCGGAATGCCCATTGCTGCAAATTTATTGGCCATGTTTTTATCATACATCGGTGAGCCCTCATCATTGAGTGCTAAGAGGCAGATAAACTGAACACCTGAAGCCTTTATGTTAGCTACTCTGCGCAACATGTCGTTGGCGTTTCCACCTTCGTAAAGATCCGAGATAAGCACTAAAATGGTATCAGAAGGATTTCTGATAATCTGTTCTATATAAGCTAGTGCACGGTTTATATCGGTGCCACCGCCCAATTGAGTGCCAAAAAGGAGTTCAACCGGGTCGCTGAGTTCTTTTGTCAAGTCAACTACTGCTGTGTCAAAAACGACCATCTGTGTTCTGACTGCAGGAAGAGAAGCCAAAACTGCACCGAAAACTGAACTGTACACTACAGAACTGCCCATGGAACCGCTTTGGTCGACACAGAGAATAATCTCTCGGAGGGCCTGACCTCTTCGGCCATGTCCAAGCAGATTTTGTGGAATAATAGTTTTATAGTCTGACTGATAATGCTTTAGATTTATTCTGATGGTCTTGTTCCAGTCAATTTCATTGAACTTGGGTCTGCGATTGCGTACTGAACGGCTCAATGCGCCCATAACTGCTTCGCGCAGCGGATTCTGCATTTTTTTTACCAATTCCTCCACTACTTTACGAACCACTATACGGGCAGTCTGTCGGGTTTTTTCCGGAATGATTTTATTGAGAGAGAGCAGGGTAGTTACCAGATTAATATCCGGCTGAACAGCTTCCAGTAATTCGGGTTCCAGAAGCATTCTTTCAAGACCCAAACGCTGCATTGCATCTTTCTGCATCACTTGAACTACATCAGTTTTAAAGTATTTGCGGATGTCGCCAAGCCAACGGCTCACCTTTGGAGAAGATTTTCCTAAACCGCCCTTTGCTTCTTCTCCGTAAAGTGATTCCAATGTATTATCAATTCCAGAGGCTATATTATCCAAATCAATCTTATCTTCATCGTTATCAGCATCTTTTCCAAGTATCAGCCGCCATTTTTCCAAACGGCTCAAATCGCCTAAATTGTTGATATCTTCGTTATTCATACTGAATTGAGTTGACAGAAAAATAAAAATGCATATCTGTTTATACAAATATGCATTTTAAAAAATTGCTTTAACAAGCAAAAATTACTAAAGCAGTAGTTAAGGCATATCTACAGAAACTATTTTGCCGAATTGATAGTTTTCTGTTTTTAGTACATTTCCATTTTTGTCCCAATAAGTCCAAGCGCCATGCTGACTTTGCGCCCACTGATGTATACTGTGAGAAGGGGGAGTTTTGGAAGTACCCTCCATTTTTAATTTGCCGTTTTCCCAATAGGTACGAACAATGATCATCTGTGTTTCGGTATGTTCAATGATTTCTCTTAGCAGAACACCACTTTCGTTCCATTCTTTGAATTCACCGCTCATTACATTGTTGATAGAGAAGAATTCGCGCTGTTTTTTGCCATTTGCATACCAGGAACGATAGCTTCCGTGTACTTTTGTGTTTTTCATCATTACATCTTCCTCGCGCTGACCGTTTTCGAACCAGCGTTTTACAACGCCATACTGTTCACCATCTTTGTAAGGAATCATGGACTTCATTTGTCCGCTTGGATAGTATTCGTAATCAACCGTTTTACCTGGGCTTTCAATTTTTGATTCAAAATATTTCGTTCCTTTGGCGTCCCACATCATGCGCGGCGCAGAAGGTTTACAAAGGTTAAATTGAGTTTCTTCAGCTTTTGCGCCATTTGGGTGGTATCTTATAGCTTTACCTACCGGGCAACCGCCAAGGTAATTTATTTGAGCGAATATCTTTCCGTCAGGAAAGTAAAAATTCCATTCTCCGTCACGGGCAGGAACAGATGAGTGATCGTCTACAGCTGAGTTTTTATTTCTTTTAAAAGGCTCGTGGACAGTATTGGTTTTTTTTCCGGAATAGCTGCCTACAGCTTCCAATTGACCGCTTGAGTAGTAATATTTCCATTGTCCTGATCTGATACCGGCATCGTTCACTTGTCCTTCACTCTTTACTTTGCCATTTTCCCAAATTGTTTTTTTGGGCTGTTGTGCTGCAATGCTGTTGATGAAAATATAGGAAATTATAAAAACAAAAATGGTCTTGAATTGAATAATATTGGAGCATCTGCTGTCGCCGCTCATAATGATTTGGTTTATATAGTTTTAGTCATAGGGTTTTTTGAGGCACTGCATAGCGATGCTCAGCCCAATCCCTTTTTAGCCGATGCAAATGTAAGTAATAATTAACATAATACTAAGCAATTGTTACACTTATTTCCTATGAAATCCCGATGAAAATCATTGTAAACTGTAAATTTTGTATGGAAATCAAAAGGCCAAATTTAGAATCTGCAATTAAATCTTATCATTTTGCAGTTGTTTTAATTGCCAGAAATTTTCTGATGTTGTATTCCTCGTTATAATAGTGTAAATAATCTTTTCCGAACCATTTCCTTCTGCTTTTTGCTTTGTGAACAAGTCTGACAGTTTTAGATGGACTGACTATTAAAACCCCAACTCCCCTTGCTTTACAAATTTTAAAAAGATTATTTTGTAGTTTTGGGTTAATCAAATCGAAGGCATCGTAAGAAAAGGAGAGCCACTGTTCATTGGCAGGGTATTGAAATACCTGTTTGATCACTTTCATTTCCTGGTAACGGTGACTGTTTTTAAAAATCTGACCATAAGTAATTGTTGCAGCTGTCCAAACTGAAAGTGGAATGCCCAATTGAATGAAAAGGGGATATTCCATCATGTTCCATACAAAAAACATAATGCCGCTCAACGATGTAATGAGCATGCCTTTCCAGATACTGTCTCGTATCCAAAGGCTGTTCACTCTATAAGGTTTTAGGGCCGGCAATGTTTTGTGGGATTTGGCTTCCATAGTAATCACATAAGCATTACGTCTGGATTTTCGGTATGCGAGGAGCCCATCAGCCCTTTTCATGCCGTATTTTTTCTTGGTTCTTTCTTCAAGATTACTGTAAATATGAGATCTTCCCCATCTTCGATAGTAATTTTCGAGGTAGCTTTGCGCAATTTCCTGTACTGTCCTTTCAATAAGTCTGTCTTCTTCCTTGATTTTTGTTGACTTAGCCATAAATGTGTTTTAACTGATATTCAATAGTTTGTTCTATGATATCAGGTCTGAAAGGTCATCTATGTTCAAATATAAGTTTTTTTTACCAATAACACAAGTCGATTCCGCTCACATATTTGGAATTTTTACTGCGTCGGTAAGGCAGGTATTGTGTTATTCTGTCTGCGGCAGCATCGAGAGATTCGTTATATTTCAGTTCAAGAATGCAGGTATTATTTTCGTTAAAATGGTGCTTACTGATAAAAGCCTCCGGCATCATTGGCGCAAAACGGAGATTCCAATCGAGCGTAATTCTAAATTCTTTGTTGGGAGTAGCCAGGTATAGCCGTTGATAAGAGTTGAAAAGCGTTGGTCTAAGAGATTTTCCTGCTTCGGGGCAGAGGTTGTTTACCTGAGTTACCAGTTTTTTTATTTCCAAAAAGGAAAAAGCCTCCAACTGATAATTCTTTTTATCGCCAACTTCATTGTTTCGGAATTTTATTTCCAAAACAGGTTCCTCAATATTCAACGTTTCCGAACCGTACCAGCGAACGCGGTATTTTCTTCTTTCTGCCAATCCTTCCACATTGTCTTTATATGTACTGAACCCGGGTGTATCAAAATAAACATTATTCACTTGTCTCTCGGGATGGAGCAGCCTGAAGCCTGCGGGATGCATGCGCAGTCCTTGTAGGATAAGGGTAGGACTGAGTCCTTCAATTCGGTATTTTCTTTCGTATCGCAAGTTTTTAGTGGGTATTTTGTACTTGGTATTTAGTACTTGGTACTTGGTATTTAGTACTTGGTAGTGGGAATCTTCGGTTTTTTTAATCTAGTCGGTTATTTATTTACAATTATTTAACCCGCTCCGTCAGGTGCTGCAGGAGGCTGAAGCTTAACAACATAGAGTTCTCTCTTTGGTACACGGTTCCTCTTTTAACTAAAAAGCCCTATCTCATCAAATGACAAGATAGGGACTTTTATGTTATTCACAAATTCAATTAAAATAGAAAATCTATATTTAATTATTTGTTGTCTTCATTGTTTTTGTCTTCGCCTTCTTTGAGTTGTTCTTTCAATTCAGAGAAGATATTCAGGTCACCCAATGTGCTTCCTTCTACTTTACTTTGAACTTTTTTCAGATCATCCTTAGGACCTTCTTTCTCAAATTTGCGTTTTTCGCTTTTTTCGCCTTTTTCGCCTTTTTCAACTTTTTCGCCTTTCTCTTCGTTGCTATCCTTTTTCATGTCAGAATAGTAACGTGTGTGAGAAACGAGAATACGTTTGTCATCGCGGTTGAACTCGATAACTTTGAAAAGCAGTGTTTCTTCAACCTCAGCAAGAGTACCGTCTTCTTTTTTCACGTGACGTATAGGAGCAAATGCTTCTAAACCGTAAGGAAGAAGAACAATAGCACCACGGTCGTCACGACGCAATACAGTTGCTTCGTGAACTGAACCTACAGGGAACAGGTTTTCAAAAGTATCCCAAGGGTTTTCTTCAAGCTGTTTGTGGCCCAAAGAAAGTTTGCGATTGTCTTTATCTACTTCCAAAACGATAACATCTAGTTTTTCACCAATTTTAGTGAACTCGGCTGGATGTGCGAAGCGTTTTGTCCAAGAAAGGTCAGAGATGTGAATCATACCGCCAATACCTTCTTCAAGCTCTATGAATACGCCATATGGAGTAAGGTTCTTCACCTCGCCGCTGTGGCGGGTACCTTTAGCATATTTCTCCTCGATGTGTGACCAAGGATCATCGCTCAATTGTTTCAGGCTGAGTGACATTTTGCGCTCATCGCGATCGATAGTAACCACTTTCGCTTTGAATGTTTCCCCTTCTTTGAAGAATTCGCGTGAGTTGATTGGCTGACTGCTCCAAGAGATTTCGGAAACGTGGATAAGACCTTCAACACCCGGTGTGATTTCAAGGAATGCGCCGTAATCTTCGATATTGACGATTTTACCTTCAACAACAGAACCCGGCTGTACATCAGCAGGCAATACGTCCCATGGATGCGGAGTCAACTGTTTTAAGCTTAGAGAGATACGTTTTTTGTCGTCGTTGAAGTCCAAAACTACAACGTTCAATTTCTGACCGTTGTGGAGGACATCGCTTGGGTGTTTGATACGACCCCAAGAGATATCAGTGATGTAAAGGAGACCGTCTACGCCGCCGAGATCGAGGAATGCACCGAAATCAGTGATGTTTTTAACAGTACCTTCCAATACCTGACCTTTCTCCAATTTGGAAATGATTTCAGCACGCTGAGCTTCAAGATCGCTCTCGATAAGTGCTTTGTGTGAAACCACGGCATTTTTGATGGATTCGTTGATTTTAACAACTTTGAAGTCCATAGTTTTACCTACGAACATATCGTAATCCATGATTGGTTTGATATCGATCTGTGAACCGGGCAAGAATGTTTCCAAGCCGTTTACATCAACGATAAGACCACCTTTTGTTTTGCTGATTACCGAACCTGTAACGACAAAACCTTCTTCGAAAGCTTTGACGATATTATCCCAAGCGCGTAGCAATTTAGCTTTGCGGCGGGAAAGAACTAGACGACCGTTTCTGTCTTCGGGATTTTCAACGTAAACTTCTACAGTGTCACCAACTTTGAGGCCCGGCATGTCACGGAACTCAGAAAGAGGAACCAACCCGTCTGATTTGTAGTTTAAGTCGATAAGTACATCGCTATCCAAAATTGTAACAACACGACCGGCGACAATTTCGAATTCTTTGATTGAACTCAAAGTCTGATCGTATTCATTCAAGAATGCATCAACTTCAGCTGTACTGTAGGTGTTTTGGCCACTTTTGCCCAAACTCCAATTAAAATCGTCGTGAGCAGTTACTACTGCTACAACTTCTACTTGTGTGTTTTCATTTTCCATTGTAATTTATGGAAGGCTCCCATCCGGGACGGTTTTAGTTAAAAAATAGATTATTACGCGTTTTTAAGCCATGCTTGGCAAAAAAGTGCTGCAAAGGTAGTGTTTTTATTTTAAATTAAGAATAATTAATTGAAAATTTTACCGGGTCTTATTGAATGAAAAGAAGGTAACATGAGTCCAATAGGGTTCAAGGCAGGTAGGATCATTTTTGATTTCCTGAAGCCAACGGTATTTATTGATACTGCTGAATAAGTCTAAAGGTTTGACCATAAGGATTTCTTCTATGTCTTTAGCAATCTTGCAGACACTGACAAAAATGGCAGTATTTTCTTTTTCGATACGGTAGTCATCAGTAGCAGTCAAATCATAAGCTTCTCCACCTTCCATGAAAAAATAATCTAGCACTCTGTCAGGGTGTTTTTCAAAGAAAGCTTTTGTATCTTTGATATACCCGTTAATTGTCAGACCATCAATAGTTGGCTGTGTGGCCAAAAAGGCATAAAAGTCATAAAAACGCTGCAGACCGGCTTTGAAATCTGATTTAATTGCAATAGGATGCGGATAGTTCCACAACTGCGATTCAGACATAGAACAATTAATACCCAGTAAAATTTTGTACACTAATGGTACTTCATTTCTGTTTTCAGAAATATCCCGTATTTTTTTCAGCTCGGAATCAGTGCTGTATAAATATGCTCTATTTGCCATGTATTGAAAATTGAAAAGATGAACCGAAGGACCAGGAATATTCTTCTTCTGGTTTCCCGGTACCGGGACTCTGATATTTAAATTATTTTAGCATCACCAATATGTTTTCCAAAGAAAATTTCTCTGGAAACAGCCATGTATTTGTCTTCTCCACCGATAACTTCCTGCTCTTCTTCGCCGCTGATACGTTTGCTGAAAGGAGCGTCAAGTCCGCTTTCGCGGCAGACTGCCTTTACATGCTCTATATCATCGGCAATAGCAACCAACATGCTGATCTGTTCAAAAGGTTTTCTTCTGAAATCGCCGCTAAGTCCACTGGCTTCTACAATTTTTCCTCTGTTTGCCCATAGATCACAATATTCTGCGGCATCAGGATAAAACTGAATTTCGTCTATACATATAACATCGAAGTTGTTGATATATTGGTCAAGATCTGCCAAACGGAGACAGGCAACAGCTCTATAACTAAGTTTGTCATGTGTTACAATCATAGCTTCATTGCTCTCATAGCGGTCGTCTTTTGCATATTTGATAATAAGGCAATTTTTTCCTGCTATTTTATATCTGCGGTAGCGGCTAAGTAAAAGTGTGCTTTTGCCTGAGAACATGGGTCCTATAATGAGGTTGAGTTTACCTTGCATACTTTTTATTTTTAAACTAATGCCGTTTTTAAAGATGGTAAATTCATATTGAAAAAAGCCTTCAAGAAAGGAAAGCTGCTTTTGTCCTTAGACATAAAATAGACGAAGATAATTGCTGTTATTCCTTGTCAGAATATCAGGTTGAATCTTAACTGAATAAAAGAATGTTTAAACTTTGATAGTATTTTTGGGCATAAAGAGTTTTAGTATAAAAGCTTAGGTTAAAGTTTTTCCTGAACTGAATTACCGTTTTTCTTCAACTCAATACCTTCTCAATTTGTCACATTTATCAGTTGTTTTGTTAACGCAAAAGTACAAATATTTTTAAAAAAATAGCCAAAAATTAATGCAAAGACTATGTTCATTAAATAATGTTGAATGTTTAGGACACTAAATAGAACATGATATTGATGAACAATTATTGACAAATATATCTGTAGCGCACTTTGTGCCTTAACCCTCTGCGGGAATTCAATTTTTTTGATGCTTATATTAATAAACTTGAAAAGTTGTTAAAGTCAAAACTCAAAGGGTCTCATAATTGTTTCTACTTATGTTGACAATATGAAAATGTTTTTTGTATTTATGTGCAATATATTATGAAAAAAGTAAAAAGGGCAATACTTTGGTTTAAAACCGATCTCAGGTTACACGATAATGAGGCTTTAATTGAGGCAATAAAAGTTGCCGAAGAAATATACCCTGTATTCGTTTTTGATGAACGGATTTTCAATAGTTTCAGTGATCATGGTTTTAGGAAAACTGCTTCATTTAGAGCTCAATTTATTATTGAATCTGTTGAAGATCTTCGTAATAATCTGAAAAATAAGGGTATTGATATAATTGTTAGAATTGGCAAACCGGAAGAAGTGCTGCTTGAATTGGCAAAGGAGCTAAAAACTTCTTGGGTTTTTGGTCTTATGGAACGCCTTCCTGAAGAGGAAAAAGTACAAAATGTTTTGGAGAAAAATTTATGGGCAATTGGTCAGGAATTACGCCTGTTCAGAGGTAAGATGCTTTATTATACACAGGATTTGCCTTTTCCTATAGCACATACCCCTGACACTTTTACATCCTTCAGAAAAGAAGTAGAGAAAGTTACTCCTATTAGAGAACCCTATCCAACACCTGAAAATTTTTGTACTTGGACAGTAGAACCGGATTGTGGAGTTATTCCTACGCTAAAAGAATTGAATTACGATCAGACTGAATTTGAGAGCAGAGCTGTCATGAGATTCAAAGGAGGAGAGTCGCAAGCATTGAAAAGATTGCAGCACTATTTTTGGGATTGCAAGTTCATAAAAAATTACGAAGAAACCAGAAATGGATTGGTTGGTGCAGATTATTCAACCAAGTTTTCTCCATGGCTGGCTCAAGGCTGTTTATCCCCAAAACTTATTTTTTCAGAGTTATTGAAATTTGAAAAAGTATATGGCGCCAATAAATCGACCTATTGGTTATATTTTGAATTGCTTTGGAGGGATTACTTTAGATTGATGGGAAAAAAATTTGGAGCTAAAATCTTTAATCGCAATGGTCTTTTTGGGAAGAGTCCAAAAAATCATTTAGAGGATGAAAAAAAGTTTAAAAGCTGGTTGGATGGGACAACCGGGCAACCATTTATAGATGCCAATATGATTGAATTAAAACTAAGTGGTTTTATGTCAAATCGTGGTAGACAAAATGCCGCTTCCTACTTAGTTAACGATCTGAAATTAAACTGGCAGCTTGGGGCAGAATATTTTGAATCACAACTTATCGATTATGATCCGACCAGTAATTGGGTAAATTGGCTATACATAGCGGGTCTGGGCAATGACCCTCGTGAAGACCGCTATTTTAATCCTATTACTCAGAGTAGAAAATACGACCCAAATTGTGAATATATTAAGCTTTGGTTACCACAACTTTCAAACTTTTTATCCGATGAAATACATGAGCTGAATAATAGTCAATAGACCTAACTTTATTATTCGATTCTGGCAAAATAGGTATAGGTTGTCCATTTTTCGGGTGTGGTAGATTTATACACATCGAAGCTGATGGTAATGTACTGATCATCGGGGATCAGACTGATTTCGCCATGTATTTTGGAATCGGCTTCGCCTATGGCGCTTCCTCTAAATTTATAACCTTTTATTTCCTGTTCATATACTGTAAATTCTAAAGACTCCATTTTATCGGTTATTTTTTCAGATACATATATCGAAATAGCGGGTAAATCGGCATGCATGAGTCTTATGGATATTTTGGAGGATGAAAGCTGCAGTATTTCCAAACCGACCCCGGGTAAAAATTCAGTATCTTGCGGAATAAAAAGTCCGTCACCGCTTAGAGTAATACCTTCATTTTCTGTGTTTTGATCATAATGGCTGATCTCCAAATCGCCGGTGTAAATACCTATTGCCTTTTTGGAATTATCTATTGTCAGTGATTTTTCAATTCGCACTTTGTTTTTGGCAGACAGCAAATAATCGACCCCTTCCAAAAAGAGCCATAAGGGGGCTTTATGGTGGTAAAGGTCGGGCATTTCCTTGTAAATGTTAAGAATCTGCATGCTGTCCAACTGTTTGCGAGCATAGCGGATGCCGGCCAGTCGGTCATTTGCCTCTTTCATTCCCATAGTCATGAAAAAAGCATAATTTTTTTGTTTCATCAGGTCTAAAGAACCGTCGGGCGGGATATAACTGCAACGGCTGCCCATGACAACCGCGCCGGCAAATTTATCGGGATTTCTAAGGCTGAGCGCCCAACTCAAATCTCCGCCAAGTGATACCCCTGCCAGATAAACTCTGCTGAGGTCGAGATTGTAAGCCTTCGAAAATTTGTCCAAATCCTTCAACACTCTTTCTTCATAACGAATAAAGCATTGCTCAAAACCTTTCCAGGAATGATCCCGGCGGCTGCCTTTGCCTTTGGGCAAAATTACCACAAAATTGCTTGGGTTTTCAGGATGCCCGGTATTGAAAACTGTAAGAATATCTGCCAGTTTACCCGAAAATGTTTCAGATTCAGAGCCGGCTTCAGCAGCATAAGCATTGAACATATATTCTGCATCACCTCCGGTGAAAGGCAGCATAACGACTACCGGATAGGAGACGGATGGATCATAATCAGGCGGAAGCACCAGAATGCTTTCATGTGTAATGTGTGTCGTATACTGTGCTCGTGTGCTGAGTGGAAGTATAAGGACAAAAAATATTATTGTTCGTAGAACTAAATTCATTGCAGAAGGTTTGTGTCTAATGCAAAGTTAAAAAAAAGCCCTTGAAAAAATCCAAGGGCGATATCATTACTAATGTTTTTTATGATTACTTCCTTTTGGCCAACCAAAAAGCGTTGCTGTCAGTATGGGAACGAAGAATACAAGCATAGTGCCTATTGAAACCCATAGATCGGTATGTTCACTTTCAAGGAAACGGGCCAATTCATGTGTTGCTTTGTAAAAATGAGTATATAAAGCAAGGGTCAGTTTTAAACCAAGAATACCAATAACAATAAAGGCTGCTTTCTCCAAAAAAGGAAAGCGTTGCATGAGATTTACAAAACTTTGCGCTACAAAGCGCATAGCAAGAATCCCGATAAATACGCCGGTACAAATCAGAAACATGTTCTTAGTCAATGCTGCAGCAGCAAAAACATTATCAATGGAAAATGCAAGATCCATGACTTCCACCATAGCAATTGTCGCCCAAAACGGGCCTAATAATCCGATGGAGTATTTGTAGATAAAACTCTCTTTTTTATTGATAAGGTCATCTTTCTCAGATGGTGTAGATTCTTTGTAAAAATAACTGGCGCATAGATATAAAAGATAGACACCGCCAATGACTTTTAACCACCAAAACTTAAGAAGGATGCTGGCAAAAACTAAGGCAAGTCCACGGAAAAGATAGGCACCGACTATACCCCATTTTAGGGCCTTTGGTCTTTGATGCTCCGGCAAATCCATGACCATTGTAGCCAAAACGGCAGCATTGTCAACAGATAAAAGGCTTTCAATCAGGATTAGGTTTAATATGATAAACCCGGCAGCGGGCAGGTCATCACCCAACAGATAATATATAAATTCCATTATGCTTAGAGTTTGTTAAAACTTATTTTCGAAGCGCAAAGTTAGCCTATATTTTTACCAAATTAAGTTTTCTTTGGGCAGTTTTTGCAGCGTTTCCCCTTTTTATATTTTTTACAGCATTTCTTCTTATCTTTAAACTCAAGGACAGGTAGCGGAAAAAGCATTTCAAACCCAAGTGTGAGCCTATCACTGTTAACGATATGATTTTGCATATATTTTTACTTTTACTTTTATTAAATGCAAATATAGTGAAATTATTTAGAATGATTACAAATAAGACTTGATCATTTTTTTTCGGATAGTCTTACAGACTATCCGCATGTAATATAATAATGCTAAATCGGATTGGTTCACTTGACAATCTATTCCAATGAGCTTATATTTGCACTGTTTGCCGCAAACTAAGAATAAAATCCCTTATCAGACTTTAGAAATTGTAAATATATGAAACAGCTGACAGCCCTCTCTATCATGAAAGCGGGTAAAAATGTTTTTTTGACCGGATCTGCAGGAGCGGGTAAAACTTATACCCTAAATCAGTATATCAGATATTTGAAAGACAGGAAAATTCCTGTTGCAGTTACAGCCTCAACCGGTATTGCTGCTACCCACCTGAATGGGATCACCATTCATGCCTGGGCTGGATTCGGTGTCCGTAAAAGTATGGAAAAGAAAGATCTTGAGGCCCTGAAAGACAAGAAACACATTCGCGAACATCTGGAAAATACCAAAGTCCTAATTATTGATGAAATCTCGATGATGCACCGCTGTCAGCTCGATATGGTCAATCAGGTGCTTAAATATTTTAAGCAGACTGATCTGCCTTTCGGCGGAATTCAGGTGATTTTTTGCGGCGATTTCTTTCAGCTGCCTCCTGTCGGCGATCCGGAAGAGACCAATCGCGATAAATTTGCTTTTATGTCAAAAGCTTGGCTGGAAGCTGCTCCGGTGATCTGTTATATCAGTGAACAGCATCGTCAGAAGGACAATAGTCTGGATATGATCCTTAACGAGATCAGGCAGGGTGCAGTCTCTGACTATGCTCTAAATCTTTTGAAAAAAGCTTCGGAAACACGTTTGGAAAAAGCGCCAAAACTTTATACGCACAACTATGATGTAGAGAATATTAATCGTTTTGAGATGTCCAAATTGAAAAGTCAGCCCAGATATTTCGACGCCGAAACCAAAGGTAATGCTAAACTGCTGGAGATGCTGAAATCCAATGTGCGTACCGATGCGAGACTGGAATTGCGATTGGGCGCCAAAGTTATGTTTATTAAAAATAATTTTGAAAAAGGCTATATCAACGGATCTTTGGGAGAATTGGTAGATTTTACCAATGAAGGTATGCCGGTTGTCGATCTTTCTGATGGAAAAAGAATTTATTGTGAAAAAGAAAAATGGGCAATTGAGGATGAAGTCGGTAAAGCATTGGCCTCTTTTGAACAATACCCGCTGCGTGCCGCCTGGGCAATTACAGTCCATAAAAGTCAGGGTATGACGCTGGATTCAGCTGAAATAGATCTTAGAAATACCTTCGAGAAAGGGCAGGGTTATGTGGCAATTTCCCGGGTAAAGAGTCTGGAAGGCCTTTGTCTGATAGGTTTTAATAATACAGCCTTGGAGCTCGATACTTTGGCTATGAAGGCAGATAAGCGTTTCAGGGAGCTGGCGGCGGAAGCGGAAGCAAGCTTTGATACTGCAGTATTGGAAAAGGAAGCTACAGCCTTTGTTCGTAACTGTGGCGGACTGCTCGATGAAAAAGAGATAGATAAGCAGCGCAAAAAAATCAATGCCGGCGTTAAAAAAGAACCTAAAAAATCAACCTACCTGATTACAAAGGAACTCATTGATCAGGGGATGAATCTGGAAGAAATTGCAGAAGAAAGAGAATTGTCTGTAACAACTATCATTGGACATTTAGATAAGATAAAAGATCAATATCCTGATACGGATATTCATAAATTCCGACCCAAAGGCAGTCTGATTAAAAAAGTTGAAAAAGCTTTGCATGATCTCATTTTGAACAATGTTGAGGGTGCTATAACTGAAGATGGCAAACCAAGTATGAGAATGATTCACGATGCCTTGCAGGGTAAGGTTGATTGGGCTGATCTGAGACTTGCTATGATATTTGCTGTCTGATAATGTTTGAGAACAGCATCATGCCTGAAAATACAATAAAAAAGCAAACAATGTCAGACTAAAGGATAGTCTGGCCGATTCTGCCGGTTTTGGGGTTTGTTATAACGTTCGATCGAATGTCTCAACTACACCCAAAAACGCATTGGTTCCGACTTGATTTTTTGGTACTTTTGGATCAAGCCAAAAGTACGAAAGAAAAAATAAAAGACT
>JBIKQC010000442.1:0-4190 GCA_044349855.1 Saprospira sp. | reverse complement strand
GCGAATTCCTTCTGAACCATTCTCACGAATAAAATTTGGCATTGAATCGACACCAATAGTGATGTTTACACAAGTACCAGTTAGGTCTATTCCTTGTTCGATATTGCCTTGAATGGTATTTCCTATAATTTCAACATTCGATGCTGATTGAAGATATATTCCATCTGTTGTATGTCCTGCTATTAAATTTTGTTCAATTTTAACTGTGGCACCATTCCAAAGTTCAATGCCTCGGTTTTGACTAACAGCGAAGGGGATTGAATCGGCACTCACACCAATAATATTCCCGGAAATAATTCCATTTCCAAATTGAACGTAAATACCATTTTGCCCATTTCCGGAAATAACATTTCCACTTCCGGCAGTGGAGCCAATTTCGAAATTTTGTGCACTGGCAATACGAATTCCGGAAGTATTGTTACCAATAGGCGTATTACCGTCGCTTCCAATGCCAATATAATTGTTCAGGATTTTAACATCATCACCCAAAACTCTTATTCCACCCGAATTACCTGTAATTATATTTCTATCGGCTTCATTTATACCTCCAATGGAACATGAATCTCCTTCCATTTCAATGCCATAATCTGCATTCCCAAGATCGTTTAGCCCTGTAATATCAGATCCAATTTTATTTGCTAAAATGCTCACATGACGAGCAAATCCATTTACTTCAATGCCTCTGTATAAATTGCCTGAAATAACATTGTTTTTAATTTCCAGGAATTTGCCGTCTATCATAAGTCCGTAGCTTTGATTTCCAAAATTTTGTGTACCTGTTATGTCGGTTCCAATAAAATTGTTTCTTACAATTGAGTGGTTGGAATAAATGCGCATTCCGCCAGCAGCGTTTCCTGAAATTACATTGTTTTCGACCAGATAGCCTTCATTGTCGCCCACAGCACCTATAATAACACCAATTCCGCCATTACCTGAGATTGTATTCCCTAAATACGTTACGCCAATTTTGTTTCCGAGTAATTGTAAGCTGTCGCCCCCCTGTATAAAAATACCCCCTAATGCATTTACAGAAATGGTGTTGCCTTCTTGCGGATTATTTCCTCCAATAATTCCATTGGTTAAAAATGAACTTGCCGAAATCCCAAAACCTTGATTACCTTCGGGTTGAAGGCCAGTGGTATCTACTCCAATAAAGTTCGATTGAATTATGGTGCCAATTAAATCGGATCCGACAATTCCGCCACCTGTTGAGCCACTTATTACGTTGCCTTTGCCGGGTGCACCAATTCGGGTTCCGATATTCAATGCAATTGGACTAAATAAAATAGCATTACCAAATCCTTTGATATACAAGCCATACACTTCGCAATAATCGGCATACAAGCGCAGTCCATTAATACTAGCAACAGCTGCTCTAATAATTACTTTTGCATCACTGTTTCCAAATGGCAATGATGGCTGACTCGTTCCGTCTATCACCAAGGTATCATCAACAACCGGTAATGCAGTCGTTAGCGAAATCGTTCTATCGGCCAGCGCACTGCCAAGGTTGAAAACAATGGTATCTCTGCCAACTGAGTTGTTTGCATTGGTAATAGCTGTTCTCAACGAACCAGCTCCGCTATTGGTGTTTGTAGTTACTGTAAAGGTAGTAGCTTGTGCTATTGAGCTGCTTAAAAAGCAGATAATGAAAAATAAATTGGACTTCATGTGGTTGAATATTATATATAATAAGTAAGGAATGTTAAATTTAGTCGATTTTATTTAATTTCCAAGAGTAATTATGCGTTTTTTAGATTTTGAAGTGATGGTATTGAACAATTAGTTTTCTTGTCTTTCTGTGTTGGTAATTATGTTGCGCAACAAATATATTGTTTTACATTTCTTCATTTGCTTAATCCATTTCTCAATTTCAACTGCCCAAAATACAATAGATGATAGCGCAATCGTTATTCCCAATTCGTAAAGCGTTATTGGCACCGTTATGAAAATCGCATTAAAAAATCAGGCAGTACGATAGATATTAGTCTGAAAAACAGATAATTGAATCAATGATTTTGTCGAGATAAAAAAAGAGGACCGAAGTCCTCTGTATTGCTCAAAATTTTATTAGTCTTTAGAATTGTAGTGAATGAAGCTCCGGGTTCTGGAACCTAGCCATTGTTAGCAGAATATTTAAATGAATCAGCTTTTATAATTAGTTCTATGTACAATCCGTGTTTCTTTAACGTTCTTGTTTAGCTGTCAGCTTCAATTAGATAACGATAAAATCGAATATTAAAGACTTATTTTTGTAAAGCAGCTACTAAAGCCGAAACATACATACGTAGCACGTCATCAGAGTTGATTGTTTCAGATTCAGTCATTCTATCTGTGTTTTGTCCCAAACCTCTAATTCCATAAGTTTTATCAAAAGATCTAGATCTTAATTTTTCAAAGTCTTTTAAAACCACTTCTTTCGTTTCAATCAGTTCTTTCTCTTTATTAAATATCTTAATAGTCAGATTTAATTTAGGTTTAACTTTCGAATATGAATTATTCGCTAAAGTGATTCTCAGGCCACCCTTTGCTGTAATAGAGCAATCTATGTCAATAAAAACATTTAATGAATCAAATGTTTTAACTGCCTTTTTAAAAGTGTTTGCAGGTAAATATAATAGGTGTTCTGGTAATGCGGCCATAAGTAATTTTTCTTTTGGCACCATACTCACTATATTGTTACCAAGGTAATCTCCCAACATATTTTCACTAATCAGTACAAGCGTATCTGAAAGCTCTTTTGGCATATCCTCAACAGTTGCAAGGTTTAGAATTTTATTATCCTTATTTTGAGCTTTCATTTGAGTAACGAGTTCGTCTTCTATTTTGAAAGTAAAATTGTAGATTACTCCTGTCTGAGCATTTGCTAAAGAACAATATAATGTTAGAAGAAGAATTAAAACTGAATGTTTCATAAAGTTGAATTTTGAGTAAAAGTAAAAAATTAGTTTCTGGGCTACATTGCAAAGGGTCTTGATTTAATTTTTTAAATTATTCCTAGTCGCCCCTACTTTTAATACATGCTTTGTAATAATGGCAAATAGTAAGTAAGGTATTTCAAATTTAGCCAATTTTATTTAATTTCCAAGAGTAATTATGCGTTTTTTAGATTTTGAAGTGATGGTATTGAACAATTAGTTTTCTTGTCTTTCTGTGTTGGTAATTATGTTGCGCAACAAATATATTGTTTTACTTTTCTTCATTTGCTTAATCCATTTCTCAATTTCAACTGCCCAAAATACAATAGATGATAGCGCAATCGTTATTCCCAATTCGTAAAGCGTTATTGGCACCGTTTTGAAAAAATTAGCAAGGTACATAATGCGATTAATCATACAATGAGGTATAACGTTTTGAAGATTTGCGATTGACTTTTACTTTTTGTTCGATTGTTTTTATTATCGCGCTCGTTTAAAATAATTGTAAAATAATAAACAATAAATAACCAACAGGGCCTAAAATAAATGTCAAAATAAAACAAGGAATTTGTAAAATATGACTCATTCCCATTTCATTTGCTTGGCTTTTAATGTAAATACCTAACATTAAATCAAATGCTAAATAATGTACCCAACCTGATAACAAATTTCTAGGATTTTTAAACAATAATAAAACTCCTTCTAAAGATGTAAAATTACCTTTTGGATATACTTCATTTTTGATGTCCTTGCGTATAATTATTAAGTAAATATAAAACAATGAAAGGCCAACAACTATGCCATTTTTTATAACAATATCTGCATAATTCCATTTAGGTAAAAATAATAATATTGCCCAACCAAAAGTGGCAATAATATTTACTGCGTTAAATAGATTTGATAATGATTTCATTGTGTGTTTATTTTTTAGTAAATCTTATGTTCCTTTTCGTCATTCGTGATTGTATTCGTTGCAAATATTTTAAAGTTTCCGATTTTCCCCAGACCTTAAGTGAGAATTTCAAGCACTAACGGTTGGCAGCTAAAAGAATTTGGCAATTTAGAAGTACTTCACTGTCAACCAAGCATAAAATTTGACAGAGGCATAAAGCTTGATTTAAGCACTGAAACGCAACCGGTTTCGTGCTTTATTTCTGTTTGTAATTTAAAACTCTTTCTACCGAAATATTACTGACGAAGATACCTGCTAACTGGACATTTGCAAAGCGAAAATAAATGTCTTTTACTTGCGACCGCTTTTGCAAATGCCAA
>JBIKQC010000441.1:0-4194 GCA_044349855.1 Saprospira sp. | reverse complement strand
ATTCCTAAGCTCACGCAAATCAGAAACATTCCACTGAATTTATTGTTTAAATGTAAATTATCAGGTAATAATCATGGAAAACAGAAACAAAAAAGGATTTTCGTTTAAGACTTATGAAGCACCTATTGTTGCTCCATTTGATAAACTTTTTGAAATTTTTAAGGAACTCATCGTACATACTTCGGGAGATTTTGACGAAGCCATTGACTGGCTTAGGGAATTGGATGTCGAGTACAGTCTTACTGATGAAAATTATACGATTGATGATTTTATTGAAGATCTAAAAAATAAAGGTTATATCCGGGAGGAAGTTAAAGAAGACGGAAGTACAGGCATCGGCATCAGTTCCAAAACAGAAAGAGCCATACGTCAGTCTGCATTGGAACAGATTTTCGGAAATCTAAAGCGATCGGGCAGCGGTAATCATAAAACAAAACATACAGGCCAGGGTGATGAATTAAGCGGTGAGTTGAGGGCCTATAATTTTGGGGACCCGATTGAGCGAATTTCACTGACCGAAAGTTTGCGAAATTCCCAGATCAACCACGGTATTGAGGATTTTAAACTCAGTGAGAATGATTTGGTTGTTGAAGAAGCACAGTACAAAGCTCAAATGAGTACCGTGCTCATGATTGACATCAGCCACAGTATGATTCTTTACGGAGAAGACAGAATTACACCTGCAAAAAAAGTGGCGATGGCCTTGGCTGAATTAATTACAACCAGATATCCAAAGGATACAATCGATATTATTGTTTTCGGAAATGATGCCTGGCCTATCAATATAAAAGATCTTCCTTACCTCAGTGTTGGGCCTTATCATACCAATACTGTTGCCGGTTTGCAGCTTGCTATGGATTTATTAAGGAGGAAAAAAAATACCAACAAACAGATTTTTATGATTACGGATGGGAAACCCAGCTGTATCCGTGAAAAAGACGGAACCTATTACATGAACAGCAACGGTTTGGATCCCTATATTGTGGAACAGTGTTACACTCAGGCTTCACAAGCCAGAAAACTGCACATACCGATAACCACTTTCATGATAGCCCGCGATCCTTACCTGCAACGTTTCGTTGACCGTTTTACCGAAGCTAATCAGGGGAAAGCTTTTTATACAGGGTTGAAAGGCTTGGGTGAAATGATTTTTGAAGATTATGAAAACAACAGAAAAAAGAAATTAAAATAAAACAAGACATGAAAACTGAAAACATTAAAAATCTGGGTGACCTCATAAAAAGCGGTTATAAATCTATCAGTATTAAAGATGAATTAAGAAATAACCTAAGAGCAAAAATCAAATCCGGAAATCCTGTTTTTGAAGGTGTTCACGGTTTTGAAAATACTGTAATACCCGAATTGGAAAGAGCAATTCTTTCAAAACACAATATAAATCTTCTTGGACTGAGAGGACAGGCCAAAACCAGACTTGCCCGAAAAATGATTGAACTGCTGGATGAATATATTCCGGTTGTTGAAGGTTCTGAAATAAATGATGATCCCTTGAAACCGATTTCAAGATATGCAAAAGAACTGATTGCGGAGAAAAAAGACGCTACCCCAATCAGCTGGCTGCACAGAAGCGAGCGCTTTTTTGAAAAATTGGCAACACCGGATGTAACAGTGGCCGACTTAATCGGAGATGTTGATCCGATTAAAGCTGCCAACCTAAAGCTTTCTTATGCAGATGACAGGGTTATACATTATGGTATGATCCCAAGAGCTAACCGTTGTATTTTTGTCATTAATGAATTGCCTGATTTACAGGCAAGAATTCAGGTTGCCCTTTTTAATATACTTCAGGAAGGTGATGTACAGATAAGAGGTTACAAGATACGTTTACCACTTGATATCCAATTTGTATTTACGGCAAATCCCGAAGATTATACCAATCGGGGGTCAATTGTTACGCCTTTAAAGGATAGGATCGGCTCACAAATCCTGACACATTATCCTGAAAACCTGGCTATAGCCCGGATGATTACAGAGCAGGAGGCAAAGCTTAATCAGGATCAGACGGAATCGGTTTATGTACCCGATTTGGCAAAAGATATTTTGGAACAAATCAGTTTTGAAGCGCGCCAAAGTAAATTTGTTGATTCAAAAAGCGGTGTAAGTGCCCGTTTGAGTATCAGTGCTTATGAAAATCTGATTAGTGCAGCGGAGCGCAGATGCCTCAAAATGGGTTCTGATAATACTTCTGTCCGTTTGACCGATTTTTTGGGTGTTATTCCGGCAATTACGGGCAAAGTTGAATTAGTTTACGAAGGAGAGCAGGAGGGTGCAGGAATTGTAGCTAAAAATTTGATTCACAATGCTATTTTAAGCCTCTTTCCCAACTACTTCCCAAAAATAGAAAAGCTTGAAAAAGATAAATCTAAAAGTCCTTATGCTTCTATAATTGAATGGTTTGGCAATCAGCCGGGACTGGATTTATTGGATGAAGCTTCGGAAGAGGAATACAGAGAAGAATTGGATGCTATTGAACCCCTGGAAGAATTGATACAGAAATATCAGCCTAATATTTCAAAAGAAGATAAATACTTTTTGAAAGAGTTTGTTCTTTGGGGATTGGTTGAATACAAAAAACTCAGCAAAAATAGATATACAGAAGGGTATCAGTTCAACGATTTGTTTTCAAAGTAATTGATGAAGCTGATATAGTTTGTGAAACTGGAATTGCAACAAAAAAGTAGAAAAAAATAGTAAAATTAAGTACCTTGCACAGAAGGTCTGATCTACTTTTTTGTCAACCTTAGGGGCATATTCACTTTCATACACTTGCAATTAACATCATTATTATGACTGCAAATAAACCTGCCGCTTTCCTAAATCTTTTGGAGCCGCTGATTACAGCATTTTACAGTATTTGGGGTATTCTATACTTTGGATGGGATGTATTTTATATAGTCTATCTTTTTTGGTTTGAAAATTTCATCAAGATTTTTGCCTTCAGATTAAAAGCTGGCTCTGTCGATTATATCAGGTCCAATGGCCAATGTTTAAGTGCGCGTGAGTCCACCGGAAAATTAATAAAACCGCTGAGAGAGATCTTCCAAACGCGACTTTTCTTCTATTTTGCCTATTTTGTTTTTATAGTTATAGGTTTGGGCTTGGTTTTTCCATTTATATTGCCGGAAACTGACCAGACTTTGAATGCGATCGTTTCATTTATTTCCATTCTCACATTCAAAAACTGGGAATTTAATCTGGCTTTATTACTTGTTATTGCAAATGAAGCACTTGTGTATTATCGGGATTTTAAGGTCAAAAAGATTTACAGCAAAACCTACCCCTTTCCGATGCCTTTCGTAATGGAAAGGGCTGATATTGTGTTACATATTTCTATTATTTTGACCGGAGTTTTTGTTTTTATGCAAAAACACCCTTCTTTTGCCGGCATTTTTTCATCAATGGAAGCTTCAGCATTTTATATGGCTTCAGCTATTATTTTGGTCAGTATTAAGCTGATTGCTGATATTTATGAGGTCTACAGGAATAAATCGCAGTCAGAAAAGGAGTTGAAAATGGGAGAGGAGAAAGAGGCGGTGGTGAATGATATGAATGGTTTGTGATTGACTCTATTCCACTAAATGTAATTTTAAAAAAAAACGAGCTTACATAATTGTAAGCTCGTTTTTAATTGAAACATTTCTAACATTTTTTATTTCTTTGGAGTATAAATTGTATTGCCTTGCCAGTCTTTAGAGTAAGTACCAAGTGTATTCCCATATTGATCTTTCACAACAGTATTTCCTTGCCAATCTTTTCCAGTAAGGCAATAATTATTTTATATATTTCGTAAAAAATATGATATTATTTTTTTCGGCTAAATAAAAAAAGCCCAAAACCATCCAGATTTTGGGCTTTATACGTATGAAAATTTCTTACTCCACCTTCACCCTAACCCCCTCAGAATGACTTGTAAACTCCGGTGCATACATACACTGAATTGTCGTGATGCCATTGCTGAAATCGCCTTTGTGATTCACCCTTAGCGGGTATTCAAACACATAAGTACCCTTTGTGAGTCGGCTGAAGAAAAAATTGGTGGAAGCATCGCGGGTACTTTCGTAGTAGCCCAATCCGCCCTGATATTTGTACTGACTCAATACATTTACCGGTTCAAAGCCCGATGCACGCATATCTTTCATGTGCACATACTCCATGTCACGATCAACTTTCAGCTCT
>JBIKQC010000050.1:0-15008 GCA_044349855.1 Saprospira sp. | reverse complement strand
CAAAATTTTTAAGCCCCGTAGGGGTGACCTGTTAAAACTGCGCATTGTTTGTATAAATACCATATTGCCAAATTATTATGGCAATTATTTCTAAGCCGTTGATGTAAAAAAAAGACCTTTTTTAACACTTGATTCGTATTAATAATAAATTAAGAAAAAAATATGCTGATTATAAGTTACGATATCCATCTCTTCAGCAGAGAAACAAAACTAAAAGCACAAAAACAGGGTCAATTAGATTCTTTCGATGATGATAAAATTTTTGAGCCCTTTACCGATCATCAAATAAAAGAATTGACGGAACGTCTTATGGATTAAGGGTACGAATTTATTAGAAAAGATGAAATTGTGGATACGAAGATACTTGTAATAAAAGGGGATAATTTTTCAGATCCGGAATCTTTCTACGATGAAATTGACCGAATACTGACAAAGGATCTGAACTGGAAAACAGGGCATAATTTGGATGCTTTTAACGACCTGCTCCGCGGTGGATTTGGGGTGTTTGAATATGGAGAACAGATAAAGCTTATTTGGAAAAATACTTCGAAGAGCAAACTGGACTTGGGATCTGATGCGACCAAATATTATTATGAGCAAAGAATACTAAGTTGTCACAAATCAAATATTCCGATTTTTAAGGAAATGATAAATGAAATCGAGGCCGGTAAAGGTCAAACCCTTTTTGATATTCTTTGCGAAATAATTTTGGAACATGATCATATTCAGTTCCAAATGGAAGAATAATCTGTTAAAATTAAACATATTACAAATAATTCTCATGGTCATTCCGAAATCATTCCCTTACCCATAGAAAAAGTTTGGGCGCATTTAATTTATAAAATCGATCATCCCGAAAATTTTGTTCCCGGCGTTTCCAATGTACGAATTCTGGAAAAAACCGATGAGTTTGTCATGCGGTCGATGGATCTTACAAGTCCGGACGGTTTAAAAATTTCTATGCTGGAAAAGATCACATTTTCTCCATATCTGGTCCATTTTCTGATTGTGGATCATCCAAAATTCAATGGATTTGTGGACAATATTGCCGAGAAATTGTCTGAAAATGAAACCAAACTGACTTACGAAATTAATTGGACGGATAAAATCACCGGAAAAGTAATGAATGACGAAATGTTGCCCAAAAAAGCAGTATTGAAGTCGCTGGAGTTTATACTGGGTAAATTTGTATAAAATTTGTTTGCTAAATCCTTATTTTTGTTTTTATGAAAAAAAATACTGGCAGCGACCAGCTAACTGCCTATCTGCAGAAACTGCCGTTGAGCATTCAGCCCGAAATTGATTATCTGCGAAAAATAATACTCTCCGTCGATTCTGAAATTTCTGAACATATCAAATGGAACTCTCCTGCATTTTACTATTCGGGAGCGATGAAAGATTTTGACCCCAAAACCTATAAGCGGGATCTTATTGTCCTGAACCTGCGCAATGAAAAGATAATGTGCGTTTTGCCAACCGGAATGAACATTAAAAACAATATTGAAATCCTGGAAGGCGCTTATGCCGACGGCAGAAGAATTATCAACTTTAAAGACTTGGCCGATATTAAATCCAAAGAAGAAAAACTCATAGCCCTGATCAAAGAATGGCTGGAATGCTTAGAAAAATAATAAAATAACAATGGAAAAACAGGAACAAATTCAAATATTTAAGGCGCATCTGGATGGAGCAACCGCGCTTTTTACTGATTATCTCCGTCAAATTTTTACGAATAAGGACCAGGAATATTGGGCCGCAGAAGATTGGGATCAGATAAAAGGTTTTCATATTGCTTATGACAGTGATTATCTGGCTATTTATTTAGCATCCTGGGATGCCTATATGGATGAATGTGACGAACAAAAAGAAACTTCTTTTTTTCTGGAACTGTACAATGAAAAAAATGGGCTGGACGAAGATAAAGACTTTATGCCCGAGGCACTCTCGGGTATTGAGGTTGACCTGTTGCTATATGATTTATTGGAAGAATGGCTAATCAGCTGCGGTAAAAATGCCCTGCCGGCCGATTTCACTATTCCCTGTTTTGTTGGTTATATAGACAGTGCCTTCTATACAAATATCCTGACGGGTGAAAAGGGTGATCATATTTATGTTTTGGACATACTGGATCCTGATGCTGTTGATAATGAAACTGAATTGGAAAGCGGATTTGTAGAGTTTGAGAACCGAAGGGGAAAATTTGCCCTGCAAAATCCGGAGGGTGAAATGATTTCCGAATTTATTTATGATTATGTCATCGATTTTGAAGGGGACTTCGCCCAAGTAGCTATCGACGGAGAAGAGGGATTGATTGACAAAAAAGGTGTATTTACCAAAAAAGCTTAATTTCTGTAATAGAAAATGAATATCAATATATCTCCAATTATAGAAGCTGCGGCATTGCTTAAATTGCTGAATACTGAAAATTTAGTACTGATCGATGCCGGGAACAGAACGAACTATCTGCAGAAACATTTATCAGGGGCTCTTTTTGTTGATTTGAATACTGATTTGGCTGATATTAAGGACGATCTGTCAATTGGCGGGAGACATCCATTGCCAAAAATAGAAAATTTTTCAAAAACATTGGCATTCTTAGGTATTACTACAAAAAGTCATATAGTCGTTTATGACGATAAAGCAGGCGCAAACTCCGCTTCCCGATTCTGGTGGATGTTAAAATCCATTGGCCATGAAAAAGTACAGGTGTTAAATGGCGGTATACAGGCAGCAGAAGCAATGGGTTTTCCGATGAGTTCAAATGAAGAAATTGCTGCCAAAACCGATTTGTACAAATTTGATCATTGGAAATTGGAAATTGCAGAAATAGATGAAGTAGAAACTGCTAGCTCCGATGCCAATAAAATTGTAATTGATGTACGCGATGCAGCCCGATATAATGGGGAACTGGAACCGATTGATTTAATTGCCGGCCATATTCCGGGTGTCATCAATGTACCATTTACGACCAATTTGGATAAAAACGGGTTGTTCTTATCTCCAAATGAACTGAAATTGAAATATGAAAAAATATTAGGACAGAAAAAAAGTGAAGATATAATCGTTCATTGCGGTTCGGGCGTGACTGCCTGTCATACCCTTTTGGCACTGGCTTATGCCGGATTGGACATTCCGAAATTGTATGTTGGATCTTGGAGCGAATGGAGCAGAAATAATAAAGCAATCGCAACAAAAACAGTCAAATAAACAAAATATAAATAAATCCGCATGCCCGATAAAAACCTTTTTCACGAAGCAAAAGAGCAGTACCGAGAAAAAAATTTTGAGCAGGCTATAGCTTTGTTGCAGCAGGCTATTAAAGTCAATGAGAACAAAGCGGAATATCACTGTTTTTTGGGAAGCTGTTATTGGTACAAATCAGATTTTCCCAATGCAGAAGAATCCTTCAAAGCAGCCTGCAGGATTGATTCGGAAAATCCACTGCTGCATATTAAATTGGCTAAAATTCAGCTCATTTCCAATAAAGAGGCCGATGCTTTGCAATCGCTGAATTTGGCGTCATCCATAGGAATGCAAACCGGTAGCTTTGAAGAAAACGAGGAATTTTGGGATGTTTTTCTGCTGCGCTCGGCTATTTATGAAAATCAACGAAACTATCTGAAAGCAGTGGAGGACTATGACAGATTTTCATTAGTTAGCGGGAGCAAAGATATTGCTGAAAGGGAAATTAAAAGGTTGATGATGCTAATTTGTTAACTGTAAAGCTCAGTTCTGATGACATATCTATTCAACAGTAGAGTTATAACCATACAGGCGTTTCATTATTAGCTGTCCTCCTTAAACAAATGTTTTCATTGAAATCCATTTAATTATTTTCACTTTTAATTAATTTTCAATACTATTTTGAAAAATTAATCGTTATATTTTAAAGAATTTGCTACATTTACATCAAATACTATATTATCAATTGTTTTTATTCACTAAAATGAATATAAAAAATTTGTTGTCAATATTTTATAAAAATACATTTAATAACTACATACCGGACTTTGTGATGCAAAAGATTTTTTCTACACTTGTTTTTTTAGCGGGCTTGAGCATTGCCGGACAGGCTCAAAATGGCTACAAGCCAGCTTACCCTTTCGAAGTAGGTGTTCAATTGGGAACAGCAATGTTCTTGGGCGATTTGGGTGGACAATCAGGTATTGGCCGTCCTTTTCTTCGAGATTCAGATTTCAAGGCCATCAGACCGAATTTTGGTATTTATGGACGTTGGAATCCCAGCCCCTATTTTTCAGCACGTTTGGATTTAGGTTTCCTGATGCTCAAAGGTGACGACAACCTTGCCAGTGATGGTACACGAGGCGGTTTCTCCGGTACAGATCCAAATACCGGCGGAGGAGATGATGCTTGGTTCCGCTATTACAGACAGTTGAACTTCCGCTCACGTGTATTTGAAGGTTCTATTTCAGCTGAGATTATTCCTTACAACTTTGAATTAGGCGGTGGGTATCAAAGCTACAGCGTACTTTCTCCTTACGGGTTTATTGGTATTGGTATATTCAACTTCAGACCTCAGGGTAATACCCCTGATGGAGCTTGGGTTGACTTAAAACCTTTAAAAACGGAAGGACAGGGTTTTGTGCCGGGTCGTTTGGATTATAAACTTACCCAATTGAATATTCCGCTTGGACTTGGTTTGAAGTGGAGCTATAACGATCAATGGGCTATGTGCGTTGAAGTGAATCATCGTTTAACTTTCACTGATTATATCGATGATCTGAGTACAGATTATATCGATCCAAAATTGTTTATTGATAATATGCCAGTCGATCAGGCTCGACTTGCAATTGCAATGTCTCGTAGATCAATTGAAATAGATCCGGGAAGTACAGTTACTTATAATGGTGTAACCTTCAACACAGGTGGTGTAAACGCAAGGGTTTCAAATCCAAGCGAACAGCGTGGTGACCCTAAAGATAATGACTCTTACTATACAATCACACTCCGTTTCAGTTATTTCATCGACCCTTCTTCTTTAGGTGGTGGAAGACGTTACGGTTGTCCGGTTTGGTAATAATAAATATAACAGCACAAAAAAGGACTGCATTTGCAGTCCTTTTTTGTGCTGTTATATGGAAATGGTTTAAACAACAAAAGCGATTCGGAGCCTCCCGAATCGCTTTTTTAATAACCTTTAACTAACCTAATAAAAAACCTCAAATAAATATTTCGATAATCATGCCAAACTTTTTATAATGTTGAAAATAAAAAGGAGTTATTGATAATATCTTAATTTAGTGAAATAATTTGTACAAAACTGCTAAAACTAATTGTTAGCATTGCTGTGTAAATTAAATATATTTTGTAGTTTGGTAGAGTTCTCTATACTACTGCTTTGATTATTCTTCCAAAAGTGATTCCGATATGCAAACCAAAGCCCGTAAACTTAGTCTCTTCGACCTCACAATGATTGTCATAAGTCTGGTAATTGGAATGGGTATTTTTCGTACTCCTGTAAATGTAGCGAATCAGGCACTTACACCGACTATTTATTTTGCAGCATGGTTTATTGGCGGATTGATTGCTTTGTCCGGTGCATTGACTTATGCGGAAATTGGATCGCGATATCCTGTGACAGGTGCTTATTATAAAATTTTTTCGGCCTGCTATCACCCCTCGGTGGCCTTTGCTATCAATGCAATTATATTGGTATCGAATGCAGCTTCTGTAGCAGCTATAGCCCTTATCGGAGCAGAATACATCAGCAATGCAGCCTTTACTGATGCGCAAAATACATTGGAAGCAAAACTGTGGATTGCCGGAGGCTGTATCGTCCTTTTTTACGGTCTAAATCTCTTGGGTCTGCGCTTGAGTTCAATGGTGCAAAATATACTGATGCTTTTTAAAATTGCATTGATGGTGTTGGTAATCAGTGCAATATTTGTAAGTCCGGATGCCAATTTAACCTCAACTCCATCAGATATTATACAAACAGCCCCGGGCTGGGCCGATTTGGGTTATGCGCTGGGTGTCTGTCTGGTTGCCGTTTCTTTTACATTTGGCGGCTATCAGCAGAGCATAAATTTTGGAGCCGAAGTTAAAAATTCCAGTAGGATTATGCCAAAAGCAATATTCATCGGCATCGGAGTTGTCCTTTTACTTTATATGCTTATAAATTTTGCCTATTTTAGGGTTATCGGATTTAACGAATTGGGCAATACAGAGTCAATTGGCGCCGTCATGGCCTCAAAAATATTTGGTGAATCTGGCTTTCAGATTGTATCCTGGCTATTCTTTTTCTCCGTTTTGGGCTATGTCAATGTTATGCTTCTTACAAGCCCCAGGGTAATGTTTGCTATGAGCGAAGACGGCACTATGCCGGCATCTTTCCGCGATATAAATCCCAAAACACAGGTGATGACTACCGCACTTTCTGTTTTTACTGTCGCCTCTATTTTCACATTGATGTACGCTCAGGAATTTGACAGGATACTTGATTATATTATGTTTTTGGACAGTATAGGAATGGCCTTTTCTGCGGCTACAATTTTTTACTTTCGTAAAAAAAATATGGCTCCTGAAGGAATGGATATATACAAAGTGCCGCTCTATCCTGTCCTTCCCATCTTTTTCATAGCAGCCTATACCTTTATAGCACTCAGTGTTTTTGTAAAAAAACCGGACGCAGCAATCAATGGACTTATAATTTTTGCCGCTTTTTTTGCAGCATTTTGGGTGGCTTATTTCTGGAAATTTGGATTTAAAAGGAAATAGCAGGATACTTTTATCCCTCCGGCTCAACTGTTTCACTTTTTCTTCCTTCAAATTTGAATCCTTTTGTACGACATTTATGACTTCTACAGTTCTACTGTCATGATGACGGTCCTGCATCATTTTAAAATTATCCCAAATAACTCTGATTTTATTATTCTTCGACTGTTCAAAAACAATATCGAGTGAGCGGTAATTCAATTTTAATGTCGCTAAATTGAAAATTATAGCAACAAATGAAAGGTCAATTTTTTCATGCTTTTGGGTTTTTAGAGATGGCTAAAAATAAATCGTTTTGTATATCTTTTAATTCCTGACAAAATATAGCGATCTTTAAATGCTATTTTTCGATAATACTAAAACTCGGATATTTTTATAAACATATAAAACTATGGGTATATTATTATTCATATTGGCTGTTTTCCCAGGTCTTTTCCTCAGTTGGTACATCTGGTGGCGCGACAAACACGAACGCGAACCGCATAAATATCTGATAGCCTGTTTTGTTTTCGGTTTATTAAGTGTTTTTCCTGCATTGCTCTTAGAAGAGACGGGTTCTTATTTGGGTTTCGGTATAAGTAGAGACACCTTTTCTACCTTCATTTTTGCTGTGTGTGTAGTAGGATTCAGCGAAGAATTTTCGAAATTTTTATTTCTTCGTTTCTATATTTTTCCTAAAAAAGAATTTTGTGAACCAATGGATGGCATTGTCTATTCCGTCATTGTGAGCATGGGTTTTGCCACTTTTGAAAATGTCCTGTATGTTTTCCATGCCGAACATGGTGGTATTGAAACCGCACTCATGCGCATGATATTATCTGTGCCTGCACACGCCTCTTTTGCAGTACTAATGGGTTATTTTGTTGGATTAGCTAAATTTTCTGACAAAAATAAGTTCCTCAAACTCTGCATTGGGTTGCTTTCAGCTACAATAATACATGGATTGTTTGATTTTTTCCTGTTCCAGAAATTGCATAGTTCTTTAATGATTTTTACCCTTGTCACATTTGTGATTGCCATAATAACGAGCCGCTATATGATACATTGGCATGTCGAAAATTCTCCGCATAATAATGGCGAAGACAAAGATATTGCCGATCATTTATTGAAGTAATTTATCTGCACTGTCCGAAAGTTGAACCAAAACCAAACAATGTCCTTACTGATCGCCTTGACAACTGTCTTAGGCTTAATTGTTTTATTGACTCTGCTGCACCGTAGACTAAAACTTAGTTTGAGGTTTGTTCCCTATGCGCTCACAGCCGCTTCCGTGATTGCTCTGTTTGCCTTTTTATTGCGTAAAATGGGTTGTGATTTTGGAGTCATAGAAGGGAGGGACACTGCAATGCTGCTGTTTTATGCATTATTTGCAATAGGGCTTTGCAGTCAGCTATTGAGTTTTCTATTTCTAAGATATTTTGTTTATTCTTCAAAAGAATGCAGCGAACCCCTCTTCATAGTTCTCAATACCCTTTGGCTTTCGCTTGGAATTGTTACCGTGGAAATATTACTGCAACCGACAGGAGAGAATTTTCTGCTGCCACTGCTGAAAGTGGCCGGGCAACTGACGCTCGCGGCGGTTTTTGGTTATTTTATAGGAATGGCAAAATTTGCAGAGAGTCCGGAGCAGAATTTTACTTATCTGAACAGCGGTCTTGGGGCAGCTATTATCGTTCAGGGGCTTCAGGAATTTTTTATCTTGGAACACAATTATCCAAATCTCGTCATTCTCATTTTGGGAACGGGCTTTATCGCAATGGGATTAATAGCCTATCTGCTTCGCCAAAAGCTGCAGGATAAAAAAGAGATCAGCCCTCAGGAGTTGTTGGAGGAGTTATATCCGGAGGATAGGGATTAAATATTAGGTGATTTTTAGTGCTGTTTTGATCATTTCCAGTTCTGCTATATTCCCTTCCAGAGAATTAAATTTTCTTCTGCCAACGTTTGCAAATCGGAAAGAGGGATGTGTAAGCAATACTGTTGTTGTATTTAAATCATTAGTAAAGGTAGTATTAATTACCTGCTGATTTTGACTGTCTACATGCTCAAAATTTTTGATCTTTCCCCAATATTTTAGCTCCTCTGAAAGTGGCGCAATAAACTCTGCTACATGTTTGCCAAGTACCAAAATGATTTTTGGCTTTTGAGCCTCCAACTGTTTTAGAAAAAAATCCTGACAATCTTTTATAAATGCCTTTTCCTTAAAAGCGGGCGATTTCCCCGTTCCTTTCCCTGTTTTTCAAACACCCATGATAGCATTGGTAAAAAAGCAGTCATTAGGAGATATGTCCGCATCTTTTAAAAATGACAATAGATTTCGCCAAGTAGCATTCTTATCAGTATCTTCTTTACCTGCTTTTTTTACTTTAAGGAAATTTTCTGCTGTGTCAAAATCCTGACCAAGTATCATTACCTTTTTATCAGACAAATTTTGATCCCCAAAATTGTAAAGTCCACGGCCCACTGGGAAAAATGCAATACCTTCAATCTCGTTGCAAACAGCTTGCATTGAGCTTGGATATTGAAGTTCTGATAATTGAGAAAAGAGTTTTGAAATTTCTGACATAATTCGTTATGAATTAATTTCTTGATAATAAAGCTTCGCAAAATAACTTCAAACTGATATTATGTTCAAGATGTTTTTTCAGATTTTTCAGTTTTCTGAAATCTGTACTGAGTAAATGATACTGTTCAAATTTATCTTTTTCCAGAGCAAATATTTTATTCTTATCCTTGATGGATAAATTTCTGTTTATTAATTGAAACAGTTTTACCTTGGGATTATTTAATAGACCTGTATCTTTTGGTTTCGAGTCGTAAATTGACAGAACCCAAGCGTCTATTGCAGCTACAGCTATTGCTAAAACGAATTTGGGTGAAGCTATCTGTCCTAACCATTCGTATATTTTAGAAGTGATATTTGTACACAATAATTCAATATCTTCATCACAGGCAATGTTTTTTGGTTCAAATACGTCAAATCCTTTTTCATTGCGGGTGTCTGAATCTAAATGAATGACAATAAATCTATCATCGTCAATCAGTTCCAAGAAATTATTGATTTTTTGTCTGTCTTCACATGATTGTTTCACAATACTCCAAGTGCTGAATCTTTCTTTGGGCATTTGAGTTAAATCTGTCTCATCGTAGTCTAACTCAGGTACAAGATACTGTATATCGCTGCGGTCAATCTCCAATGTCGCTTTCAGGATATTTGTAATTACAGCTGCATCGGAAGGTCCTTCGCAAATAATTCCTACTCTCATAAGTTAAAAATTTGTAGGAAGACCACCCAAATAACCTCTCATCCACATTTCAGATAATTTGAGATTTATTTCATCAACCGAAGGTTTGACCTTAATTCTCTCAGATTTAGTAAAGCCTTCGTCAGTCCTTTTTATTATAAAAAGGCGCTGTCTGTCATCATTCAAATTCAGTCCATCCAAAATAGCGGGATTATGAGTTGTGATGAGTACCTGTTTATTATGTTTAACGGCAAGCGCGGCAATTTCTTTCATTATAGTACGACAAAGCTTAGGGTTCAAAGCTGTTTCAATATTGTCGATTGCAAAAAACTTTGGTGTTTTTTTACTGATAAATAAGGCCAAATAAAATAGAATATGTAAAACCCCCTCATTGGAGTTTTCGGCAGCAAAAACATTGTTTTTTCTGCTCATATACTTGTCTCGGAAATAGAGAATTGAAGTGCTTCTGCCCAATTTATGCCCTTCAAATTTTAGTTTGTCCGATTTGTCGATAACAATATCATCCAGCCAGGAAATCAGGTGATTGTATCCCATCAGTTCCTCCCATTCTTCTTTCGAAAAATCACTTAAAAGAACATCTAATCCTTCTCCGTATATACCAAGGGGCATTACTTTGCTGTTGTTGTTGATGCCGCGAAGGGCTTGAGTATCTAGATTGTATATTAAAAAAGGTACAAAAAAGCTATCGCGATATTCTAAATATGGGAAAATACTATTTCCAAATTTTACTAAAAATTCATTGTTTTCTTCGGCAATTTTTCTCAATAATTCTTGTTTGGATTCAGAAATTTCAACATTAATATTGTTCTTATCCTTCCATTTTGTATAAATGTCATTTT
The DNA here is from genome assembly GCA_044349855.1 of Saprospira sp. Classification (GTDB taxonomy): domain Bacteria; phylum Bacteroidota; class Bacteroidia; order Chitinophagales; family Saprospiraceae; genus Saprospira. Next base: position 4,168 of record JBIKQC010000050.1, on the reverse strand, counting down.
CCTTTTCAGGGATGAGATTTGATTTTAGCTCAACTTCTTGACCAAGACCTTTAAAAATGACATTCAGTTCAATTACATTTTTATTTTTTTTGCCCAAAAATGAGCTCAAAGTTAAATTAGGTTTTGTAACCCTAACGCCTTTTTCTAATAATCCGCTAATATCTAATCTGTTGCTGTTGGCCGCACTAAACATAGCCATAGCTTCTAAATAATTTGATTTGCCGCTTCCGTTTTCACCGATCAATACATTCACATTTGAGAATTCGATTGAATCATCAAAAATGGATTTATAATTTTTTACAGATAACTTAGAAATCATATTTATAAAAATTTATTTACAAAACAAGATAAAAATACTAGATCAAAAAACATCCTCAAAGCCCCAAATTCTCAAATCAAATCAATGTGCCTCCAACCAATTCTCCCCAGTATCAATACCCACAACAATAGGCACTTTCAAACCCGCTAAGGCATTCTTCATGCTCTCTTCAATGATGATTCTTACCCTTTCCAATTCATCTTTGGGTACATCAAACACCAATTCATCATGTACCTGAAGGATAAGCTCAGTTTTGAAACCGCCTTTGTTGAGCTCTTTGTAAATTTTCACCATTGCCAGTTTTATCATATCGGCAGCAGAGCCCTGAACAGGTGTGTTTATTGCATTGCGTTCCGCATGTGAACGCATCATCCCATTGCGGGAGTCGAGGTCGCGCAAATAACGGCGGCGACCGCAGATAGTTGTCACAAAACCCTTGTCGCGGGCTTCATGCACCACATTTTCCATGTATTTTTTCAGTCCGCCATACTGCGCAAAATACTGCTTAATAAGTTCGGATGCCTCCTGTCTTTTAATACCCAACTGCTGCGAAAGATTCATTGCCCCCGCACCATAGATGATGGAAAAGTTGACCGTTTTGGCATTGTAACGCTGCTGTTTAGTCACTTCATCAATCGGAATATTATAAATCTTGGCTGCTGTAGCTGTGTGAATATCCTGACCTTTTTGGAAGGCATCGAGCATGTTTTCTTCCTGACTCAGTTCAGCAATCAGGCGCAATTCAATCTGTGAATAGTCGGCCGCAAGCAGGACATGGTTCTTGTCCTTCGGAATAAAAGCCTTACGAATCTCCCTGCCCGCATCGCTGCGAATAGGAATATTCTGCAAATTGGGATTGTTGGAACTCAGACGGCCGGTATTTGTCAATGCCTGATTGAAAGAACTGTGCAGGCGGCCTGTATGAGGATTTACAAGCCTTGGCAGCGAATCAATATAAGTCGATTTCAGCTTGGCCAGCTGACGGTAATCTAAAATATGTTGTACGATAGGAAACTTTAGGGCCAATTCGGTCATCACCTCCTCATCGGTTGAGTACTGACCGGTTTTGGTTTTTTTCCAACGGTATGGGATTTTCATACGCTCAAAAAGCACATCGCCCACCTGTTTTGGAGAATCCAAATTCAACCAGGGTGTCTGTGCTTCTTCCAAAATACTTTTGCGCAGAACATCGATGTCCTTTTCCATTTTTTGGCTGTAATCCGCCAGGAAAGGAGTGTCCAGATTTACGCCATTCCATTCCATATCGGCCAGCACTTTGATGAGCGGCTCTTCTATATCGAGATACAGATTGCGCAGATCACCGGCAAGAATACTGTCCAGCTTCTGTTTCAGCTGCCAGGTCACATCGGCATCTTCAGCCGCGTATTCCTTCAGTTTTTCCAAAGGAACATCGCGCATGGTAATTTTTTTCTTGGCACCCTTTCCCAATAGATTCTCGATTGGAACCGGAGAATAGCCCAGATAAGTCTCGGAAAGATAGTCCATGCCGTGGCGCTGATCGGGCTCGATGAGATAGTGCATGATCATGGTATCCCAAATTCTGCCTTTTATTTCAATACCATACCAGCGGAGCATCAGCAGATCAAATTTTAGATTTTGACCGACTTTGTCAATATTTTCATTTTCAAATAGCGCTCTGAATTCCTCCAAAATAGCTTTTGTCTGCGACTGACTTTCCGGAAAAGTCACAAAATAAGCTTCTGAAGCCTCGATACAGAAGGACACGCCCACCATTTCGGCACCCAAATCCAAGCCTGTAGTTTCTGTGTCAAAACAGAATTCCTTCTGTGCAGAAAGCAGTTTGATAAGGCCCATACGCTTTTCCGGCGTATCGACCAGATGGTACTTATGCGGATTATTTTCAAGCGTTTTATTCACAAGGTGTGCATTCGCAGCCATCGAAACCTTTCTTTCCGGCTGTTCAATGACATTGCCGAAAAGGTCTGTCTGTACAATTCTGCCATCATCAACCGCTTCGTCCAATGCGCCAAGATCCTTGCCCAAAATCTTTTTGGCCAGACTGCGGAACTCCAACTCCCTGAAAAGATCGGCCAGCGCTTCTTTGTTGATAGGATCTACCTGATAAATAGTTGCGTCGAACTGAATAGGAACATTGATATCAATTGTGGCCAATTTTTTCGATAAAAGTGCAATATCCTTATTGTCGAGAATTTGCTGCTTCTGTTTATCAGAAAGTTCATTGGCATGCTCGATTATGCCCTCTATAGAATCGTATTTTGCTATTAATATCTGTGCTGTTTTTGGTCCGATGCCCTTTACACCGGGAATATTATCCACTGCGTCGCCCTGCAGGCCCAGCATGTCAATTACCTGTTCCACGCGTTTGATACCCCATTGTTCGCAGATTTCCTCTCTTTTCAGGAGTTCTACTTCGTTACCCTGACGGCCGGGTTTGTATAAAAAAACTTTGTCGGAAACAAGTTGTCCGTAGTCTTTGTCCGAAGTAATCATGAATACCTCAAACCCTTCAGCTTCAGCCTGTTTTGCCAAGGTACCTATGACATCATCTGCCTCATAACCTGCACAGCTGACGACAGGAATGTTCATGGCCTCGATTATTTTTTTGATATAAGGCGTACCAACAGTAATATCCTCTGGTTGTTCTTCCCGGTTAGCCTTATAGGGTTCGTACATGACATGGCGGAATGTTGGTCCCGAAAGGTCGAAAGCCACTGCAATATGCGTGGGTTTTTCTTTTTGGATGACATCCCAAACCAGGGAGGTAAATCCATTTACACAGGAAACATTTACCCCTTTTGAGTTGATGAGGGGTCTTTTTATAAAAGCAAAATGCGCTCTGTAAATGAGTGCATAAGCGTCGAGCAGAAATAGTTTTTTGGACATAAAAACAGATGAAAGATTAATGTAGAAAGAGGAAAGTCTTCTCTTTTTATAAATTTACTTCAAGTTTAGGTAAAAAAATGGAGAATGGCAACTTAGAAAGGATAATAATCTGAATAACTGAAGCGCTTAAGTTATCGGTAAAGTTTTAATACATAAATTCTCAAGACATTGATTATCCTTAAAAAAAATAATCCGGAAAAATGTTTTTGTAAACTTTGTCTTATATTTAGATTGAAATATAAAACTGAACAAAAGGACCTGTGTTGTAATTTTGTATTAAGACAAAATTAAAATGACCGTGGTTGCCTTTACCGGACTTATCGCTCCCTTGAGCTAAAAATTTAGCAAATTCCGAAAATTACTATTATGAAATATTTTACTGAAGCCTACAACCAATTTTTCAAGGAATTGGCCGCCAATAATAACCGCGACTGGTATCATGCCAACAAAAGCCGTTATGAAAAGGATGTTAAAAAACCATTTGAAGTCTTTGTCAATGACCTCATTGCTGCTATAGCAAAGGAAGAACCGGCTATGGCTCATCTGCAGCCCAAAGATGCTATATTCCGGATTTTCAGAGATACCCGTTTTTCCAATGATAAAACACCCTATAAACTTTATTCATCGGCAGTGCTTTCACCATTGGGGCGCAAAGACATGGAAATGCCCGGTACTTATATTCAGTTGGGCGTTGGAGAAATTTGGATCGGCGGCGGATCTTATATGCCGGACAAAGTACAGATAGAAAAGATAAGAACAGCTATGATTCAGGCACCTGAAGTATTAGAATCGCTGGTGAATGACAAAAAATTTATCAAATATTTTGGAGAAATTCGGGGTGAGAAGAATAAGCGCCTGTTAAAACCATTCAGTGAGTGGACTGAAAAAATGCCATTAATTGCCAATAAACAGTTTTATTTTATGGCTGAGTTTCACGATGATGAAAAATTACTCCTTAGGGAT
>JBIKQC010000440.1:0-4198 GCA_044349855.1 Saprospira sp. | reverse complement strand
CTTGCGGTCTTTGCGGAAAAGCTCCTGCAGCTTATCGGCAACTTTTTTGGTAATATAATCGGTGATTTTTTTAACATTGCGGTCACTCTGCAGATAAGAACGCGAAACGTTCAACGGAATGTCAGGTGAATCGATTACACCATGCAATAATGTCAGGAATTCAGGAACGATTTCTTTTACTTCGTCCGTCACATAAACCTGATTGCTGTACAGTGAAATCTTGTTGCGCTGCAGTTCCATCTGATTGCCGCCTACTCGCGGAAAGTAGAGAATACCCGTCAGATTGAAGGGGTAATCAATATTGAGATGCACCCAGAAAAGTGGCGGAGTGCTGTGCGGATGCAGTTCCTGATAAAAATTGAGATAATCTTCATCTGTCAATTCAGCTGGTTGTTTTTTCCATGCCGGATTGGGATTGTTGATGATATTTGGAGTCTCGACAGTTTCAATTGTCGGTTCAGCATTTTCCTCAGCAGCGGGAATTTCAATGCTTTCTTTGCGGGTTCCGAAATGAATTTCAACCGGAAGAAATTTGCAATATTTGTTCAAAAGGCCTTCAATTCTGCCTTTTTCAAGAAATTCAGCGTCTTCTTCGTTGATATAAAGTACGATGTCAGTTCCGCGTTCTGCTTTCTCAATATCTTCGATGCTGTATTCGGTATCGCCGTTACAGGCCCATTTTACAGCTTTTTCATCGGTTTTGTAAGACTTTGTATATACCTCAACACGACTGGATACCATGAATGCTGAGTAGAAGCCGAGTCCGAAGTGACCGATGATTGTGGTGTCATTCTGGTATTTTTCCAAAAAATCCTTTGCAGAAGAGAAGGCTACCTGATTGAGGTATTTTTGGACTTCTTCTTCGCTCATACCGATACCACGGTCACGGATAGTCAATGTACCTGCAACTTCATCGATGATGATATCGATATGCGTATCATTAAGATCGCTGCCTGTTTCTCCGCGTCTTGCCAATGTTTTTAGCTTTGATGTGGCATCTACTGCGTTGGAAATCAATTCACGCAAAAATATCTCGTGGTCAGAATACAGAAACTTCTTGATGATGGGAAAAATGTTCTCGGTTTGTACTGATATAAATCCTTTTTGCATAGTATTGAAATTTTGATTGTTAATGTGAATTTAAAAGTACTTATCCAAAGCTGTACCACATGGAGCATTTGCGACAAAATGGCAGGCTATGATCTTTACACCTTGTGAGATTGAAAAAAATCTAAAAATTACAAGAAAACAAAAATGTTTTGGATTTTATTTTTTTGAGACTAAAGTCTTTAAAAAAATTAACTGCTAAATGCAACTTGTAAAACTATATAATTTTATTTTTTTAATGTTAATTAGTTGTTTACTGAATGTTATTGAATTGTTTCGAAATTAAATATTGTAAAATCATAGTTTTATTTGCTTGAAATTTTTTGTGGTTCTTCATTTAGTTGTTAATTTTACATGTCGCCTATTTAGTCAGTTGAAAAATAACCAAAACCTCTTATGAGACTCATTTTTACACTCTTTTGTCTGTGTATTTCTCTTTGGCTGAATGCTCAATTTAGCTGCCCTATCACTTCATACAGCCTTTCTTCAACTGAGCTGGGCGCAATTTCCAACAATACAACATCTTATACTTATAGCGCTACGACCTTTAGTATGCCATACTCGGTTTTTATACAAAAAGTTGCCGGAAATGGCCCTAATTTGTATCGTTACACATCCACAACAGGCGTTTGGATAGGGAAAGATAATGATGATGAAGCTATTCAACCTCCCGTTCAGGAGTATAATGATGTTGTCATTACTTTCAGTGGAGACGTAAGCTCAGTTTACCTCGATTTTGTTGGTATTAATAAAAATAGTGATGGAGAAGAACAGATACAGAGCATTTATCCGCAGACGCTTGCAGGGTCAAATATAACAACAGGTGTAAGTTATTTTTATGAACCCGGAGTGCCCAGTGGGACAACAAGTGGAACTAATTTCTCAAATACCACCAAAACAATTTATGCTTACAGTGGAAATGCTGACAATGGACGTATTCATATTACATCGGCTACGCCATTCAGAAAAATCAGATTTCGCTGGAAAGAATTATCAGATCTTAGTTTTTCCGGCCCTAATGGAGTTGTGTTGAATCGGATTCAATATTGTCCTGTTCTCCCTGAAATTGAGTGTCGATATCTTTCACAGCTACAGGCGGTGATTGACACAGTTACAGGGCCAACTCTTTTTCCATATCAGGATAGTATCCTCAATTTTACCGTTAGAAATACAGGGTCTGCAAGCTTAAATTTAAGTAATATTCAGCTTGTTGGAAGTCCCTTTTATCAATTGCTCGGCCCAACAAGTCTCAGTATAGCCCCATCGCTAACCTCAGTGATTTCCATTCGTTACAGTCCGCAATTACTTGGCGCACATAATACAGTACTGCAATTTCAATCCAATGATTATAATGAGCCAAATTATCAAATCCGAATTCAGGGACTTTGCCAAGGACCAATTATAGCTGTCGAAAATCAAGGAAATTTCCTGAATAATCCCTCATCTGTAAGTACGCAACCAACACTCATTGGACAGAGGGATACCTTGTTATTTTATGTTAGGAATCAGGGGAACAGGAATCTTACGGTAAACTCGGCAAGTGCTTCGGTATCGACTCAGTGGACACTTTTGCCAAATTTTTCCAATACTGTTCTCGCTGCAGGGCAACGCGATAGCTTTAGAGTGATTTATCATCCGACTGTAGCTGGAACTTCAATTTACCCGGTTTTGGTCTTGTCGAATGACTACAGAAATGATAGTTTCCGTATCAATATTCAAGGTATTTCTACTCAGCCTGTACAAATTTCACAATCTGTTTGTCAACAAAATTTACCCTTCCTATGGAACGGAATGAACCTTACTCAAACTGGGACTTATTCCTACATGACAAATAGTAGTATGGGCTATGATTCACTTACTTTACTCAATTTAACTGTTAGAAATTCCGATACCACAAGGTTTACGCAACAAGTCTGTGCCCAATCTTTGCCTTATCAATGGCAGCAAAGTCAACTAACACAATCAGGAACTTATCAGACTGTTTTAACCAATCGTTTTGGATGCGATTCGATTATCATGCTGCAGCTTAGTGTATTAAATCCCCCAAGTACAGTTTTTTTCGATAGTATTTGTCAGAATAATGTCCCTTATCTTTGGCAAAATGCAAGCATTTATTCCTCAGGTCAGTATATTGATACGCTAATATCATCTCAAGGCTGTGATTCAATTATTTATCTGAATCTGCAGCTTATTCCAATTTCTTCTGATACTGTCAATTTATCCATCTGTGACAATCAGTTACCTTATGTATGGAATCAAATCCCAATAACCCAGTCGGGTAGCTATCAATATGTTGCGCCTGGATCCGACGGTTGTGACGCTATTTCAGTTTTGAGGCTTCAAATAATTCAAACTGACAGTACGCATCTTTACAGACAGGAGTGCAGCAATCGTTTGCCATTAAACTGGGCAGGCCTTCAATTTACACAAGCAGGAACACAGAGCAGAATATTGACTAATGCTGCAGGCTGCGATTCTATAGTTTATTATACTTTGATGATTGTACCTGATTTTCAGACGCAGGTATCGCAAACGGTCTGTCAAAATGATTTACCGATCAGCTGGAATGGCATTGTATTTAATCAAAGCGGTCAGAATGCTGTGCTGCTTCAGGCAGCAGGAGGTTGCGATTCATTGGTACAAATGACCCTCAATGTTCTACCAACATTTTCCGATACTGTTAGAATGGAAATCTGCAGTGGCGATCTGCCTTACGTCTGGGGAAGTCAGAGTTATAGCCAGCCTGGAATGTTTTCTCAAATGAATCAAAGTTTAAACGGTTGCGATTCGATTTCATATCTGATACTTCAGGTCAAAACTGAAGACAGTACGCATCTTTACAGACAGGAGTGCAGCAATCGTTTGCCATTAAACTGGGCAGGCCTGCAATTTACACAAGCAGGGACACAGAGCAGAATATTGACTAATGCTGCAGGCTGCGATTCTGTAGTTTATTATACTTTGATGATTGTACCTGATTTTCAGACGCAGCTATCGCAAACGGTCTGTCAAAATGATTTACCGATCAGCTGGAATGGCATTGTATTTAATCAAAGCGGTCAGAATGCTGTGCTGCTTCAGGCAGCAGGAG
>JBIKQC010000439.1:0-4202 GCA_044349855.1 Saprospira sp. | reverse complement strand
CATATAATTATTCTCAAGAACAAATATGGTATCAAGATGATAAACATTGACTGAATGAGGCGCATCTCCGGAATTATCTCTTATTGTAATAACACTGACTGAATCATAAATTGCTGTTTTAAATATTATATCTTTGGGATTGGAAGGAATAACTGAACCTGTTCTATTTATTTCATTAACATTGACATAAATGAAATCGTTGCCTTCTATTTCCTTTGTAAACAAATTTTTGCTGAAGTTCTTTGAGGTAAATGCCTTTAGAATACTGTCATTTACTGTTTCTATATAATAAAAGGGCTGTGCTGAGTACTCTTTAAAATTGTCATTCAGCAGTGCTATCTTACCATCTGATTTTATACCCAGCATAACATTACCAATCTCTTTATAGATATAATAATTATTAAAGGCGTTTTTGGGATCCTTTAGCAAAGGTTCAAATTCCTTCTTTATGGTTTTTAACCAATATTGACAATCTTTGACAGACCATTGCTGCTTATCAATTCTACGGTCTATAAACCCCTCCACATAAGAGTCCCTTTCAAAACCTTTTTTTAGAAGTTCCTTTTCATAAGCGGCAACATCCTTTTTAATTATGACAAATTTCAGATAGGCTTCACCTAAATAAAGTTTATTCATATGGTACATCTGTTCTTTAGCGGTCAGTAACTTAAACCCTTTTTTTATCTCCGGTAAAAACCAATTGTAAATACTGTTTAACAATTTAGGATCAGCAAGAATATCATTTACAGATAACTTCATTGCATTACTGAAATCGGAAACAATATAATAATACCTTGGATTTTCTTCTTCATACTGCTTATATTTAAAGAGCAGATTGTCAAAACCCTGGTTTAATGCCATATTAAGATCAAGTTTAGTAATATTTTCCAATTCAACAGGAATTGATTTAGAAACTTTAATACTGTCATAAGTCAAATAACCTGATTTACCAGAAAGATATTTAGATCTGGAGTAACTGCCATTACCATAATAGCTGTGTTCTGAACTATTGCCGCTTGGCACTATGTTTAAACTGTTAAAGTTGTTGAACTGGGCAGTTAGTCCGGAGCAACTGAAAACAAGTATATATATAATTAGCGTTCTCATTTGTCTGTTTGGTTTAGCTTATATTTATAAAGAATTCTATTCCTGGCGGTTGATGTTGTTTCAGTCAGCACCCTATATTGAATTTCAGAATTTGAAATTTCACATAACACTCTGACGATCTTTGAATTTTCAATAAGATCAAAATAATCCAATGGAATTTCGAGTATAGACTTAACTTCAAAAGCCAATTTGTGTTTTTCTTTATAAGCAGACTCATCCCAATAGGATACTTTGAAAATGTTCGGTTTGTTTAATGAGTAAACAAAATTGGGTGCCTCACTTGAGATATATTCATAATCATTAACGGGGCAGCCGAACATGACGTAGACGGTATCTATATCAGAGAGTTCAACTTTGACATATTTATTGGCTGCATAGTTAAATACTGACAGTTTCTGAGCTGAAATGCAGGCAAAATGAAGCAATGTCGGCATTGCATAAATGCAGGCCATTAAAAATAGTTTTTTCATCTGTTTATTTTTTCCCGATACTTTAATACTGTCTTTGTTAACAGCTTTTATCTTTTTTTGTAAAATCAGGCAATAGGTATTTCTTTTTTTCTTAAATTTTAACAGATATTTATGATAGAACCATGATTTCTTTTATTCAGTTCCTGCATCTGTTAAAATATTTTAAAAATTTATTTTTTATAAAACTTTCTTTTTCTGAGGTTTGTAGCACTAAAGTACTTACCCACTCCTGAAGGAACAACCTGCTGTTTTTCTTTTAACAAAATATTTTAATAGAATAAGGGCATAATAAAATTTTTTGAAAAGGTTACAAACTTTTAACAATAATTCTAAAATGTATATAAATGCACCTTCCTTTATTAAGACATACCGAACAATTGCTTATTCGGGGTTGGGGTTCCGGGATTTAAAGTTTAGGTTCATTTTAGAAAGATTATTTCTTTTTGCTTATCGAAAACTTAACAGTATCAAAACTATTCTTTGACCACCATATCCCTGTTGCAATATCCTTTTCGATTTTGAATTCAAAAACTCCGTCCCATTTATTATCGCCGGGTTCCATTAAAACAATTTTTCCATCACCCTCTATTCTTCCTTTCAGAGGCCTCTCATTGACAAAATCTCCTGCTAAAGGTGAGGAAGATATTGGGTTTTTACCTTTCACAATATTATACCCTTTAATATCACCATCTTCAGTTATGGTTGTTAAGGCTAAAACTATATTATAATTCCCAAACTTTCCGGAATAAACGCCTTTATAATTTTGAAATGGATTTTTGGTTTTTGTCGATTGTTTAACCATTGTAAACTCTTCATTGTTAAATATAAAAACTAACTTGTTCTCATCCAATGAAATAATTTCATCAACCTCTTCCCCCATTATTAAGACATTTTTCCCATTAATTATTTTAATGTCCCACCTTTTTTCATCTTTTCTTGAAGAATTTTTTACGATACCATTATCTCTGTAGACAATTACGGCAGACTTTTCTCTTTCAGAAAGTTGCCTTCCTTTAATCGATTTCAAAGACCATTCTCCTATAATTTTATTTTTCATTTGAAGAATTACTTCTTTTGAGTTCAATTTTTTATTCTTTGCATTTCCTGTTTTTTCTTCCTTAGCTTCTGAATAGACCTTCACAACTCTAAAACCAAGATCAGGACCTTTAAAGTTTGCCAATCCACGGCTTCTGTAAGATGCCCGGCAAAACTCTTCAGAAAACATTGCACTTCCCCCTCTTGCAACTTTTGAGGGATTATTTGCATTTAACCTTAATGCGCTTAATGAATCCAGCCCTTGGGGATTTTTATTTTCTTTAGGGTTGTATGGACTATACCAATCATTACACCATTCCCAAACATTGCCGTGCATATCATAGATCCCCCATTGATTGGGATTGTAATGTCCTACTTCTATTGGGTGACCATAATCTATATCCCTGCTTTGAGAACAATTTGAATATGAATTTTTAACAGCATAATTTGCATTTTCTAAACCCAGACAATTTCCTGTTGAAAAAGGAGAACTTCTGTCAGCTCTACAGGCATATTCCCATTCAGCTTCTGTTGGGAGTCTTCCGCCCACCCATTTTGCAAAGGCATCTGCGTCGTACCAGCTTACAAATACAACCGGTCTTTTACCTCTTCCATTACCATCATCTATAGGTTTAGTCCTTTTAGTAGCTTCACAGAATGAATCATATTGCTCATAGGTGATCTCATATTTGCTTATTTTAAAACTATCAAGATAAATCAACCGCTGAATTTCGTCCGGTTTTCTTTTATTTTCTGTTTTGGGGCTCCCCATGTAAAATTTACCGGCAGGAATATCTATCCATTCTATAGTTACCTTGTTGCTCAGTTTTGTTTTTGAGAATACCCAATCAAAATTTATATTATTAAAAATAAAATATATAACTCCGCCAATTATTGCCAATGTTATTATTATCCAAAGATTATTAGGTGAATTGGAATTATTTTCAAATTCACCTGTAGATGGATTAAATTTATAATTTTCATTCATCCCTAATTTGCAATATTTATAAATCAATTTAAAATTGTTACATTAAACCATACAATTTAATTTACAGTTTCTAAATATTAAATATTATTACAAGACAAGCAATTTAAGTCTTTTGTCACCCTAACTCCATACCATCTTAAAATAGTAAGTTGATTTGCCCTGAAATTCATCTTTTCAAGATTTTTATATTTTTTTTCTCTTCTATTTGCCCAAATATAGTAATCAGCAATTAAATCCTCTTCTAGGGATGTTATACCACTAGGTAACCCTTTTGACAGTTCAACCAAAGATAACTTTACTATCATATTGCAAATTGGTATAATATCAGAAGAAAGGCCTACTTGAATAGTAGATTCTTTGTCTTCAATAGTCATATATGCAGGAATATTTCGTTCCAATTGCCTTTTAGTAGTTATTTCATCATCTTTATAGCTATACAAACCATTTCCAATCAAGCATCCCAAACACGGACAAGTACCGTTAGGAGTGTACCGGAAAATGTCCCCCCCTTCAGCTCTTGTAATAGCTCTGCCATATATTATTTTTTTATTGTTAGCAATCGCATAGTCATTAATAAGTTCCCTACTTTTGTTTTCATCAGT
>JBIKQC010000049.1:0-15027 GCA_044349855.1 Saprospira sp. | reverse complement strand
TTTTTGCTCTCCGGAACAAAAAATGCCGGTCGAAGCAGTGGATGCCAATCGAAATCATCCTGTTTATCAAAGTATTCCAATAAATCTTTGGAGTGAATTATACCTACAACTTTGTCAAATGTTTCTCCATAAACAGGAATACGGGAGTAATTTGATTGTCTTATTACCGCCATAACTTCAGAAAAAACACTGTCTCTGTCAATAGTGACAACATTGATTCGGGATTTCATAATGTTTTTTACATTAATATTCCCAAACTTTGTGATGCTTTTCAATAATCCAATATCCTCCTTTGAATATTTTGTATCCTTTACAGTCAGTTCTATTGCCTGTTCTATCTCTTTTTGGCTCACCAAATTATGATTACTATTTCTAGCTCTGCTCACCAATCTGTTTTCAATAAATTTACTGCTGTTTACTAATAGCCAATTCAAAGGGTAAAGTAATGAACTTAAAATGAGTAGCGGTCCTGACATAAATCCTGCCAATCTAATTCTGGAACCGACAGCATTGCTAGCTGCAATTTTAGGAATAATCTCACCAAACAAAACCAGTATGAAAGTCACTAGAAGTACTGTCACTAAAAAACGCAACCAATCCGAAATTGAGCCTAAAGGTAAAACCTGATCAAAAATTACTGTTGAGGCCAATACAATTCCAATATTTACAAAATTATTGGAAATTAAAATCGTAGACATCAAATAATGTGGCTTATCAAGCAGTTTCAGAATTCTGTTTTTGCTGACCACATTTTCTTTATGCAAATTTTCTAAATCATCGTGGTTTAAAGAGAAAAAAGCTGTTTCTGAACTTGACATCAGCGCAGAAATAATCAAAAATACCACGATGATACTGACTGCAATCCAAGAGTCAGTGCCAAAATAGGCCGGATTGGGGTTGTATAAAAATAATAAACCGGATAAACGTTCAGGAAAAGGGTCCGAGTCCACGGCAATAGAATTTAGTGAAAAAATTTGCCTTCAACAGGAAGGCATGCTGTTTTAAAACGGTAAATCATCATTGTCTTCAGCCGGTGCATTTTCGGTTTTGGTAGAAGTTTTTTCAGTACTGCCGGAATAAGGCTCTTCCTGAGGTGGAGGCATATAATTACCTTGTCCGCCTTCGCGTTTGTCAAGACTGCGGAACAAATTAGCAACAATCTCAGTACGATACTGGGTTTTACCGTCCTGATCCTGCCAACTTTGGGTTGTAATTTTACCTTCGATAAAAACCAAACTACCCTTTTTTAATTGCTTTTCAGCTCTGTCAGCCATGTCACGCCACATAATAATATTGTGCCATTCGGTTTGATCTTTCCATTCGCCATCTTTGTCCTTATAGGACTCGTTTGTAGCGATTGAAAATCTTACATAGGAAGCACCGCTTGGCAGTGTTCTTTTTTCAGGATCCTTACCCAAATGTCCGATAAGGGTTACTTTGTTAATCATGATCAGCTTTATTGATTTATTATTTCATAAAAAATACGATTATTTCTTTCAACTGCAAAATATGTGTAACAATATTATACAAAACAAAACCTCACTCCCTTGGGAACAGGTCTTTTTCCAAATAATACTGCAGTGTCTTTGGCAGGGCAAAATTGCTTAAATCTTCGATGCTGATTATTGTGTAGTAATTATCAGCAAAGAAAATATTTGGAATTTCACCATAAACTTCCACAAATATAGCCAAAATATTTTGATGGGTCAAGAGCTGACGATAACTTGTTGAAATTTTGACAGGATTTTCTTTAGTATGCTGATCTTCCGTCCATCTTTTCCAAGTAGTTGATTCCCATATTTTTGAAAAGTCATTATTTGGGCAAATGTTTTCAGTGCTCTCTATTGATGGAAAATCATATAATCCCTGCCAAATATCTTTCTCAACTCTTTTTTTAATTACAGTTTCTCCCTTTGGACTTCGCCAAACGAAATAATAAAAATAACGGTCTTTCTTTGTTAGTTTCTTAGATTTTACCGGTAATTTTTCAATGTTACTAAGTTGTAATGCTTTGCATTTTTCAGCAATCGGACAGTGTTGACAAAGTGGAGAAGCCGGTTTACAGACAGTTGCACCAATATCCATTATTGCCTGATTGAAATCGCCCGGGCGATTGGGGTCGAGCAGCTCATTGGCCAATTTAGAAAACTGTTTTTTGCCCTCAGTGCTGTCAATTGCGGTTTCAATATTGAAATAACGGGACAAAACCCTGTAAACATTGCCATCGACAACAGCATGCGCCAAACCAAAAGCAAATGAGGCAATTGCAGCTGCAGTATAATCGCCAATTCCTTTCAAAGCTCTTATCTCTTCGTAGGTTTTAGGGAATTCTCCGGCATAATTATCTCTGATAAATTTAGCCGTTGCGTGCATATTTCTGGCCCGGGCATAATAACCCAAGCCCTGCCAGAGTTTTAAAATATCATCTTCAGGTGCATTGGCCAAATCTAACAGTTTTGGATATTGTTCAACAAATCTCAAATAGTAAGGGAGACCCTGTTCCAATCTTGTCTGCTGCAGCATGATCTCTGAAAGCCAGGTATAATATGGATTTTTACCCTCCTTCCAGGGAAGATTTCTGTTTTCAGTATGGTCATACCAATAAAGCAGCTGTCGGGTAAAAAAGGTTTTACTGGTCATATTATAAAACTATTGTTAGTTTGTAAGTTAATAACATCCTATTTCGGGTTAAAGATTCTGCTCTCATTTATAATCATAAACATTAAAATCAAATTCAATGTTAAAGCCATCTTAAAACCCTTACTTATAAAGGCCATAAGGGCAACAATTTCGCGAGAAATTTATTACCTTAGCTCTGTTTTTTAAGTATTATTTACCCAAAAGCTGAATATATGAGAATCCTATTCATTTTTACCCTTATCCTCTCTGCTTTTACTTTAAAGGTAAATGCCCAAAAAAAGGGGGACGATAAACCTGGTAAAGACTTCATTATCAATAATTCCTACGATACTATCTGGGGGAAAATCAGCGGAAATCTTACACCGGCAACTGCTTCTCTTAAATTGAATTTTACTGATAACAAAACTGGCACCAAACGTGTTTACAAACCATACGATTTAAAATCCTGGCACCCTGCGGGTTTTAATTATTACTTCGAATCAAGAGAATACCGTCCAAAAGGACATCGGGCAGAAGAACAGGGCTTTGGTGTTTTTATGAAATGTTTCACACCCTACGAGGGCGATGTTCGTTACTACGAATATTACAACACAGATGGTCAGGAAGGTTATTATCAGTCATTTCTTGTACGCAGGGGTGTGATGGTGGAAGTAAAGTTCGAAAAATTCTATTCCCAATTGGCAGAATATTTTGCTGATAATCCAGAACTCGTTGAAAAACTGAAAGCCAAAAAGTTCAAAAAAACAGAGCTTGCCAAAATTGTGGATGAGTACAATATGGGCTCAAATCGTAAGGCTTAGGTACTCTTCCAATTATCATCTACCAAATAATAAGTACCTCTACTAAGTACCTAATATAACATGAACATAATTCTTCAGTATCCGGCATGGTTTGTCCTTATCTGCTTGGCAGTGGGGCTGCTTTATGCGTTTGGAATGTATTATAGAGACAGCCGTTTTGGTGAGCAGACCAAAAAGTTGAATCCGATTTTGGGTACACTTCGCTTTGTCACTGTCACAATTATATGTCTGCTGCTGCTAGACCCTGTTATGCGGGCTACTGTTACCGAGAAAAAAGCACCAATTGTTGTTTTGGCTCAGGATAATTCCGAGTCATTACTGCAGTCAATGGACTCAGTAAAACGCAAGACTTACAAAGAAAAAATGGAAAGCCTGCGCCAAAAGCTCGCCGCTAAGTACGACCTAAAAGTATATTCTTTTGGTGGAGAAGTTAGAGAAGGTTTGGAATACAGCTACAATGACAAGTCGACCGATATTGCCAAGTTTTTGGAAGAAATGTACGATGTGTACAGCAACCAAAATCTGGGAACTGTCATCATGGCTACCGATGGTATTTACAATCAGGGTAACAATCCAATTTATATCGGCGGAAAGCTAAATGTGCCAATTTTTAGTATTGCTTTGGGCGATACCATTCCCAAAAAGGATCTGGTGCTGAAAAAGGTGTACAACAATCAGATCGCTTATCTTGGCGATAAATTTACCATTCAGGTAGATATAGCGGCTATAAACTGTCCGGGAACTGCCACCCGACTGACAGTCAGCCGCGGTGGAAGAACTCTGCATGAATCTGCTATCAATATTGATGACAGTGACTTTTTTACTACCCGTGAAATTATTCTGGATGCCGATGTCGCCGGAGTGCAGCGCTACACTGTAGCAGTGAGCAGCGTTTCGGGCGAGGTGACAACTGCCAACAATGTCAAAGATATTTATGTCGATGTGCTCGATGCACGTCAGCGTATCCTGCTGCTGGCCGAATCTCCACATCCTGATATTGCGGCACTGCGCCGCATGATCACCGCCAACAAAAACTACGAAGTAGAAATTGCCTATGCAGGCAAAATAAAGGATAATGTAGCCAAATACGATTTTGTGGTCATGCATCAGCTGCCGAGCAAAAAAAGTCCGGTGACCGATGTTATTAATACCCTTAAAACACAAAAGATACCGCATTGGTATATTGTAGGATCACTGACCGACCTTGCTGCGCTCAATCAGGCACAATCTGTGATGACCATCAACGGCCGACTCAATCAGACCAACGATGTAGAAGGCGTATTGAATCCTAATTTCAAATCTTTTACGCTTAATCAGAAACTGGCAGACAATATTTATAAATTTCCGCCGCTTACCACGCCTTTTGGCGATTTTAAAGTCCGTGCTGATGCAGAAGTATTGCTGACGCAAAAAATCGGAACGGTAAATACAGGCTTTCCGCTTTTGGCAATGGGAGAGGAGCGTGGCGTGAAACTCGCAGTATTGGGCGGAGAGGGAATTTGGAAATGGCGCATTTTCGACCATATGCAGCGCAAAAATTTTGATCTGTTCGATGAACTTGCGGGTAAAATTATCCAATATCTCGGCACTAAAGATGATAAACGTCGCTTCCGCGCTTTTGCGGGCAGTAATCTCTACAACGAGAATGAAAAAATTGTCATAGACGCTGAACTCTACAATGATAATTATGAGCGCATCAATGAGCCCGATGCTATGCTGGAAATTACAAATGAAGCCGGCAAAAAATTCCCTTATACCTTCAACCGTACGGGCAAATCCTATACACTGAATGCGGGCATGTTCCCTGCGGGTATTTATAAATTCGAGGCCAAAACCAATCACAAGGGTGAAATCCTAAAAGCCGGCGGACAGTTCACAGTACAATCCATTCAGCTCGAGGTCTACGAAACCACGGCCAATCACCGTCTGCTCAATCTCATCAGTACCAAAAATGGCGGCGAAGTCGTTTATCCCGACAATATGGATAAACTGGTAGAAATGATCAATGCCAAAGGCCTGGCAAAACCGATGCTTTATGACACGGTAAAAACACAATCACTTATCCATTTGAAATGGATTTTCTTCCTGATCCTATTGTTGTTGACGGCAGAATGGTTTATGAGGAGATATTTTGGGGCTTATTAATATTTACAATGATAAATGATAGGATTTTATTTTTACATAATCAGCCTTTTTCATTTCGGCCAATGCGTCCAGGGATAGTTCTTCTGCCATTTTGGTTTTAATGAAAATTCTTTTCTATTGATATCCCTTTTCAATATCATCAATAGCCTTTTCAAACACTTTACTGTCGCAGCGCTTTAAGTCTAAAGATATTTTATTATTGGCGCCTATTTTAATTTCTTTTTTTGCAAAATATATATCTCCGTTTTTGCTTGCTATCCCCAATATATAAGCATCTGCATGAGGCATTCTGCGGTATAAGTTATAAGTCTTTCCGTTTTTGCTGTCTAAATTCAAAAGTACTCGACTGTTTTTTAATAACAAAATAACTTTTGCCTCCATATTTGTTTCAACCTCAATGTTCGTTGGAAAAAGTTCGATATTAGGAAAATAATCTAAATTGTGCCACCCTAGTGTGCGTACGCTGTAAGATTGCATAGCTAATGTAGTATTTATTTCTTTATAAACCTGCTGAAGTTTTTCCATTTCTTCAGTTGAAAGTCTTTCCGATGAAAATACGGTTTTATATTGATTTTTAAAAAATGTCATTTTTTTAATGTCTGACTTTAACTTATTGACATAAGTATCTTTTTCACCTCTTTCCAAGGCATTTTTTAATTGGGACTCAAAATCAGCTATAATGATTGAATCTGCCTCCCAAAGGGGTTTTGTAAGATGATTAAGGTAGGTGCAATGAAGCCACAAATACACCGGAGGAAATGCAATAAAACGATCTTCGTATTCTTTGCTTGCTATAAAGGTTTTATCCAGCTTTTCATGCGACAAAAAAGGGAGCTTTCGGTATGGAACGAAACAAATTGAAGAATCATTAATACGTGTAACTCGATGTTGCCTTTGAAATATATATCCTTTGTAATCTTTCTTATATTTTGTATAAAAATATCCAGGACTAAGCGAATCAACATCATTTTTGTTATATTGATATAAAATTGTATGTTTATCCAAAGGCAGATAAGTCAAATAGTTGCTCTTCGGTTGCGGTGATTCCCATTCTTTTCCGTTTTGACTGCTAAAGATTTGATAATTGTTGCTGTCTGAAACACTTTGAGCTACCTGTGCCGTAATTGCTTTGTCTTTGGCTATTGTAACTTCTTTCCCTGACTTTGTTTTAGCTTCCAGATGGAACATTCCACTGCTTACCAATATTCCATCTTTTGTACGGGTTTCCAAGCCGTAATCTATCATTTGCGACAATTTAAAAGCAGTCTTGATTTGCAAAATAACAGGTTCCTTTACGAGCTCGCCGTCTTTATGCACAAAAACGTCCTTAGGTATAATCAATATCAGTCCATCATGTGTTACAACTTGGCTTTTTTCGGGGTCAATTTGCAGCTCAAAAGGTTTTGGGGCTTCTTTTTTGTCGTTTTTTGGGCTTGTGCAGGCACTCAATACGATGATTGCAATAAGAAATAAATAAATTTTTTTCATGTTGCTGTGTTTAGGTGTTATAGCTAAAAAAAAAGCATTGCTGCTATGTGTTTGCAGCAATGCTATTGAGTTGAGTAAGTTAATTTAGAGTAAATGTAGCCCTTTGACGTATAGATAAGGCGCTTGCTACACAAATGATATTGCTCGCATTAACCCCCTGAGTGACTAATTTAGCTTTTATAGCTTCGGCTCTAAGCATAGCTATATCCCCTGTTACTAAATTCTTGCCACCTATACTACTTTCTGCGGTTGGGTCATATTCGGGAATATCAACCTTTTCCATATCAGTTTTGTTTATGGCACTATTTCTTCCCCCAAAATGATAT
The DNA here is from genome assembly GCA_044349855.1 of Saprospira sp. GTDB lineage: Bacteria > Bacteroidota > Bacteroidia > Chitinophagales > Saprospiraceae > Saprospira. Next base: position 7,628 of record JBIKQC010000049.1, on the reverse strand, counting down.
CCGGTAATAGTAAGCGTAATAGTAGGGAATTCTTTCATCACTCTTACTACATTGTTTATTTTGGCATCATCAATATCTGTAATTAAATTTGTATCCTCCTCAAATGACACTACTAACTGAATAGGCGAATAGCATTTCCCTGAGCTTGCACTTGTCACTATAGTACCTTGTTTTTCAAGATTAGTTTTATGATTTTCTTTGAGAGGTATTAGTACTTCATCATAACGAAGAATATTCTTTTTAACCTGGGGATCATTTAATTCACTAGCGGTTTGACCAGAGATATAGGCTGTCTTTTCTGCTTCATTTCGATCGATTTCAGATTGCTCTTGGTCTAAAAGTTTTTGAACTTCAGCCAAAATATAATTTGATGCTGAGGTTGGTAACAGGCCTTGATTACAATAATCATTAAAACGATCTATCCATTCATCAATATTAACAGCTTTTCCGGAAGGGTTTACCGGTTTTATACAGCCTTCTCCCAAACTATTTACAGCATCTTGCCATGCTTTCATTTTTTGTCTCCAAATACTCAACAATATTGCGGTATCTTCAGGTTGGTTTTGGCTGTTGTGGATTGTTTCCAACGCTAAAATCAAAGATTGTTGATGACTGACAATTTCTGCCTGCATTGCGGATTTTCTGATTTTTGCCTGTTGTTGTGTCAAAGTACCCGCGGCACAATCTCTTTTATAATCTTCTATTAATGTCTTTACTTTACCGTCAGTCCAATCAGGAATTTCAATATTTTGAGCAATAGGTTTGGCTGGAGTTTTTAACATTATTGAGCTTTTAGGATCTGGTCCTGCTTTATTACCGCTAAATTTAGTCTGTCCACCAGGCTTCATGTCATACATATTCCCCTCACTTAATTCTGGACGACTAAGCATTGATGCTAACTCCTTCATTCTGTTTGTTAGTACTGAAGCCTCTCCAGTTGAAGTATAAATAAGATTGTTCTCATCTCCGGTTAATGTAAAAGTTTTAATAATTATTTCAGAACCATTATAGTTTGCTCCACCAATATTTTGCCCCTTCTGTCCAAGATCTCCAACCCCACTGAAGTTTCCACTCATTGCTGCTGTACTTTGCATTTTCCAATCCATTCGTCGGATTAAAACACCATTTACAGTCCCTTCAGCATATAGGAAATATCCTCGAATGCTATTGGCCCGCATTTTATTTTCCCAATCCTGAACCTCTTCTGTAGCTTTTTTTTCTTTTGCAAGCAATACAGCTAATTGCTTTTCAGCTAATTGCTTTGCTTTTGCCCATTTCTTTTGCTGTACTTCATCTGACAAATTATACTTATTGATAAACTGTTCTAAAGCCTTTTTATTTTCAGTTAATATCTCCGGATTAGGGCCGGTTTTTATTCTAATGTTAGTTTCAATAACTACTTCGTAATCACTGTCAAGTTCAGATAATTCCAATAATGCTGAATTTGAATTCGATTCAACAACAGCATCTTTTATACAATCCCTTGACAAACTCCGATAATCGGCACTGTATTTTTTTATTTTTTCGGATAGTGAATTCAGCTCAGTTTTCAAAACTTCGCTTTTATTATTTTTATATTCGGCCGACATAAGATTGAAAGAATTTGCCAATGAAGCCAGTTCTGATTTCATGGTTTGCAAAAGAATCTTTGCTTCTTCATTGCTTAAAGTTCCTGCTTCACATGCCTTTTTATAGGCTTCACATGCCTTTGTAAATTTGTCTGTCTGATTATCCGTCTGATTCGGAGGTGAAATACCCTTTTTAATTTCTATTTCCAGAATCCTGCCATTGACATCCTTCACCTGACTTTCCAAATTATTTATTCTTTCAATTTCAGCACTTGTTATAAGTCCTTTATTTTTCAGATTAATTTTTTTGTACTGTTCCAAAACTTTGGAATTTTCTATCATCAGCAACTTTAGTTTATTCAACTGTTCTGCCAGTTTATTATCATCTCCCATCGTTTTTTTAGTTATATTTTAAACTAAGTTATAATTTTACGAATGTAGGACTTTTTCGCAATCTAACTCTTGTTCATACCCAAAAATTCTGCATTAAATTTTACAACATTTATTAATTAACCCGACTTAGTGGCTTCGACTTGCAGTTTTAAGAGAAAGTGTTAAGGTGCACAAGGATGTTCAGGCGGATTTTGAATTAAAATTCACCAAAATACCCAACACAAGCCCATACACCAAATGCCCTGTAAAGCTGCCGGCCAGACTCAAAGGATTCAGGCTGAACATAAGTGACTGCGCCTGCGGAGACATGAAAAGAATAAGTGTAAGTCCGGCCCAAACAGAGATGCCATAAACTGTACCAGTCAGAATCAGATTTTTGCGGATATTAAAACAGCATAGCATCATCATGAATGCAATACCCAAACCGCCGCCGTTGCCGATATAGCGCCAGGCATAGCCTATAAGCGGATTGGAATGTTCTTCTGCCAAAAACCAGTTGCCTATTGAGGGGATAAAATCGCCCCAACCCATCATCATGAAAGGGATTCTGGATAAATCATAAAAGGAAACGGCTATCAGTCCGAAAATCCAACCTTTTTGGATGTTTTTTCCAATCTCGGGACTGTACATGGCACAGATAAAAATGGCAACAAAAGCAGGTATGACAATCAGTCGGGCAGAATAGTACAATGGCATCCACCCGATTGCATGAACGGCAATGGCAGAAATGGCGGTCATTGCGAGCCCACCAATAAGCGGATAGAGCAGGTTTTCGAAGCTTATACTTTTCATAGGGCGGGGAATTGAAAGTTAATTTTGATATTGGAAACAGGGAAAGAAAAAGGGAACAGGAATCGGAGAACTGTAAAGACTTTCAGTCGAAGGATTTGAACTGCTATAATTTGAAGATTCTTAAATCGATCTTTTTGGTGTGCATAAAAAGATGAAAGTTAAAAGATAAAAGACTGGCGAAGGTTCGGTTCCCACTATATAAAATTGAATGCAATCCTCTGTCTTATGTTATAGCCTTTGCCACAGATTTTTAACTTAGAACCCCTCAAAGGCAGTAAATCAAGTAAAAAACTTATATCTTTGAAGCTTAATTCCCTTAGTACGCCTTAATATCTTTAAAGTACCAAGTACCCTCTACCCTCTACCTTTTACAATAATCCTGATACAAAAAATATGGACAAACATTACAACGCACAGGAAATCGAAAAAAAGTGGTATAACCACTGGACCGAGAAAGGCTATTTCCGCTCAAAACCGGACGGACGTAAAGCCTATAGCATCGTTATCCCGCCACCCAATGTGACGGGCGTTCTGCACATGGGGCACATGCTCAACAATACCATTCAGGACGTACTCATACGTCGTGCCCGTCTGTTGGGAATGAATGCCTGTTGGGTTCCCGGTACCGACCATGCTTCCATCGCCACCGAAGCCAAAGTGGTGCAGCTCCTGCGCGAAAGAGGCATTAAAAAATCCGATATCTCCCGCGATGTGTTTTTGAAATATGCCTTTGAATGGAAGGATAAATATGGCGGAATCATCCTCGATCAGCTGAAAATGCTCGGTGCTTCCTGCGATTGGGAGCGCACCCGTTTCACGATGGAGCCAAAGCTGTCTGAATACGTTATAAAAGTATTTGTTGATCTGCACAAAAAAGGACATATCTATCGCGGTCTGCGCATGATCAATTGGGATCCGGAGGCCAAAACTGCCCTTTCCAACGAGGAAGTACAGTTCCACGAAGAAGATTCCAAACTCTATAAAGTCCGCTACAAAATAGCCGGAACGGAAGACGAATGGGTGACTATTGCCACCACACGTCCCGAAACAATTCTGGGCGATACTGCCGTGGCCGTACATCCCGACGATGAGCGTTATAAACATCTCGTTGGTAAGCAGGTGATTGTGCCCATCAATGGCAGAGTTATTCCCATTATTTTCGATGCCTATGTTGAAATGGAATTCGGTACAGGTGCCCTGAAGGTGACTCCTGCACACGATTTGAATGACAATGAATTAGGTGTTCGTCACAAATTGGAAAGCATCGATATTTTCAATGACAACGGTACAATGAGCGACCTTGCCGGATTTTATGTCGGTATGGACCGTTTTGATGTACGCAAGCAGATTGTCCGCGACTTAAAAGCGCAGGGATATATCGTAGCCATTGAAAACTATAAAAATAAAGTGGGCCGCTCCGAGCGCACAGGCGCAGTAGTAGAGCCACGTCTGAAAGAACAGTGGTTCCTGAAAATGGAAAAACTTTCTGCTATGGCCCTGGCTGCAGTGGAAAATGGTGATGTAAACTTCTTCCCGGATCACATGGTCAATATGTACCGCAACTGGCTCAAGCCTGAAAATGTACGCGACTGGTGTGTGTCCCGACAATTGTGGTGGGGGCAGCAGATTCCGGCCTATTATACCAAAGACGGAAATATGGCTGTGGCTGAAACTCAGGAAGAGGCCCTGGAAATATTGAATAAAGATGGCGGAAAATATACTGCCGAGGATCTGAAACAGGATGAAGACGTGGTGGATACCTGGTTCTCCTCCTGGCTATGGCCGATTGCCGTTTTCGACGGATTTGAGAACAAAGAGGAATTGAAATACTATTATCCGACCAATGTATTGGTAACGGGTTGGGACATCATGTTCTTCTGGGTAGCGCGCATGATTATGGCGGGCTACGAATGGGCAGGCGAACTTTTGGGCGAAGGTCACGAAGTGAAACCTTTCAACGACGTATATTTTACAGGTATGGTTCGCGATTCTTATCGCCGCAAAATGTCCAAATCACTGGGTAATTCTCCCGATGCGATAGAACTCATACAGAAATATGGTGCCGACGGTGTCCGTTACGGTATGTTGTCCTGCGCTGCAGCCGGCAATGACATTGTATTCGATGCGCCCTTCGATCAGAAAACCAAGAAAATTCTGAACGAAAGCAAAATGTGTGAACTGGGCCGCAACTTTACAAATAAAATCTGGAATGCTCAGAAACTGGTAACAATGTGGCAGGTTGTCGATGCTGAACCTTCGGCTGTCAACCGCTTTGCCATGAAATGGATCGAGCAGAAACTGAATGAAACATTGGAAACCGTAAATGCCGGATTCGACAGTTACCGCCTTTCTGAAGTGGTGATGGGATTGCGCAGTCTTATCTGGGACGATTTCTGTTCCTGGTATCTCGAGATGGTCAAACCTGCTTTTGGACAGCCGATTGACCGCCCGACTTTGGAATTTACCATCGGTATCTTCGAGAAAATGATGACCCTGTTGCATCCTTATATGCCTTTCGTAACGGAAGAGGTTTGGTCTGTACTGCGCGAGCGTGCCGCCGGCGACGACTGTGTAGTGAGCAAATGGCCTGAGGGCGGCGCTTTCGATACCCAATTCCTGTTATCGGTAGAGAAAATGAAAGAGGTGCTGCAAAACTGTCGCGAGGTACGTGCCAAAAATCAGCTGACTGAAAAAGAGCTGCTGAAAATGATGGTAAAGGACAGTGAATCTGCTCAAAATTTCCTTGCTGACGAGGGCCTGAAAGCAACAATAGCAAAACTCGGATATCTGGAATCTATCACGATTAAGGCCGAAGAGGTGGAAGCAACTTCCTTCCTTGCCGGAACAGAGCAGTATTTTCTGCTTTTCCACAAGGAGGTAAATGTTGAAGAAGAAATTGCCAAAATCCGTAAGGAATTAGAATACTTACAGGGCTTTGTTGTTTCAATCGGCAACAAATTGAGCAATGAAAAATTCGTTCAAAACGGAAAGCCAGAAGTTGTTGAGAACGAACGCAAAAAATTGTCGGACGGTCAAGCAAAAATCAAATTGCTGCAGGATGAGTTGGATAAGTTGGTGAATGTTTAAGTAAAAGATAAAAGTTGAAAGTTGAAAGACCTGTTGCGCTAGGATGGCTTTAGCCTCCTGAAGCAGGACCTTACTGAGCCGTGGGCTTTAGCCTTCGGTATTTGGATGGTAGAGGGTAGAAAGTATTTTTTTTCGTCAGCTTGAAAATCTGGCATTTTTACATAAAATTATGGCAAATCTTTACATCATTTCCGGTTGTAACGGAGCAGGTAAAACAACTGCCTCATATACTGTATTGCCTGAAATATTGAACTGTAGAGAATTTGTAAATGCCGATGAAATTGCAAAAGGGTTATCTCCTTTTCAACCGGAAACGGTGGCATTGCAGGCCGGAAGAATAATGTTGGAGCGCATTGATGACTTGTTGAAATCTAAAAAAGATTTTGCATTTGAAACAACATTGGCTTCACGTTCGTATGTAAATACAGTAAAAGTTGCCAAGAAATTGGGCTATTCCGTAACACTATTATATTTTTGGCTAGCATCTCCGGAAATGGCCAAAGAAAGGGTGAAGCAAAGAGTAGAAAGGGGCGGGCACAATATTCCCGAAGAAACGATTATCAGCAGATATTATTCAGGCATAAAAAATTTATTTGAACTGTACATGCCGGTTGTGGACGGTTGGATAATAGTGGATAATTCTGAAACACCTTTTGAGCTAATTGCAAAGTGTGAAAATCCAAATTTAGAAATATTTAATATATTAACATTTAATCTAATAAAGAATACAAATCCATGAATTTCGATCAGAAAGTAAAAAAAATCATGGAAGGCTGCAAACTCGCCTTTGAAAAACTGCTTGCTCAGGAAAAACTGCGCGACGGAGAACTTGTATTCTCGGAAGATGACGGCACAATAGTACACGTAAAGGCCAGAGAATACGAAGCCTATATGGAAAAGAAAGCAGAGAAAAAATTAGCAAAATAAACTTGTTATAGATCCCTCAAGAAAGACTTCTTGGGGGATTTTTTTATCCTAATTCAGCAGCAGTTAAAGCATTTTGTGATAAATTTATCAGTGTTAAATCAAAGTTTGCTATATTTGAATAATGTCTCAAAAAACCGTTAAAATATCAATATTATGAAAATAGCAATGGCGCAGCTCAATTATCACATTGGGCATTTCGAACACAATATGAACAAGATGCTCGAGGCGGTACAGACAGCCAAGGAACAGGGGGCAGATATAGTCGTATTCGGTGAATTGGCCGTTACAGGCTACCCTCCACGGGATTTTTTGGAGTTTAATGACTTTATTAATCAGAGTGAAGCTGCTGTAGCAAAATTGGCGGAAGCGGCAGAGGGAATTGCTGTAGTAGTGGGGGCGCCAAGCCGCAATCCGGTAGTGGAAGGCAAGGATCTTTTCAATACTGCATTTTTTCTCTATGAAGGTAAGGTTTTGCACAAACAGCACAAAGCCCTGCTTCCTACCTACGACGTATTCGACGAATACAGATATTTTGAACCTGCCACCGAATTTAAAGTAGTTGAATTTAAAGGCAGACGCATTGCCCTTTCGGTCTGCGAAGATATCTGGAATGTGGGCAATGAAAATCCATTGTACACCATCTGTCCTTTGGATGAAATGCAGGATCAAAAACCCGATTTTATACTGAATCTGTCGGCCTCTCCCTTTAATTTCGAGCATGCCGACAATCGTGTAAATGTGCTGAAAGCCAATGTTGCCCGATACAATGTACCGATGTTCTATGTCAATCATGTCGGTTCACAAACAGAACTGATTTTTGACGGCGGATCCATTGTCATGGCTCCCAACGGGAATGTTTTT